>JBAVWM010000122.1:0-2089 GCA_049697815.1 Methanoregula sp.
AGAAGGGATCGCCGGAGCGCTTTCTTCGGAGGATCCTTCTTTCCGGCAGAAAGGCAACGGGAACCGGGGAGAACAGACCATCCTTGTGCATATATCAGCCCTTCGGGGTGGATTATTACAAGAATGATTCAGGAGAACAGGCTATGACAACCGAAAACAACCAGACCACGGAAACAAAATCCGGCCGTACGATGCGTCCGGTACGGGACGGCATTCTCTATGCCGCCTGTTCAACACCGCATCGTATGCCGGCAGGAGGTTGGTTCAGGGAGGTTGCGACAAGCGAGAACTGGCGTACGACCACGATCGTCCAGCGCCATCGTGACCGGGCGATAACAACGCCCTCACCCTGATACTGTCACCCCATTCATCATCGCAAGATCCTGCAATCCACCGCATAACCCGCCGGTATGCACCCACCTGGCGGCATTTTTCATTTTTATTTTTCTGCTGGAGCCGCGCTGATCCGGTCTCCTCCCCGCAATTGACCGGTGCATACGATTCGACAAGGATAATCTCGCAGCCCTCCGGGTACTGCATCATCTCCCGCCATACTTGTCCTGGCAATGTACTGTTTTCCCGGAGAGGGGCCACGGATGTCACCAAGTCTGCCCCCGATGACCCACGCAGCTTCCTTCCGGTGCCAGCCTAAGATCATTTTCCAAAGTCAGGTCCAGGAAGATGAGGTTGTTGTTCCTGATATGCTCATCAATGTACTCTTTCGTGATACCGGGACCGTTTCGGGATATCGTAGCGGTACCTGAGCGTGTGGCCTCCCATTTCAAGGGGAAAAGAGGATCTCTTTTCTTACGAGGTCCCCGTTTACGACAACAATATCGAGCGGGATGATACCGTCCGGAAGAGTGGCAGGGAACTCATGCCTGCCGGCAATCCTGCCGGCAAGGGTATATGTACACAATACGTGAGGGTGAACCGCCAGTCTCCTTGCGTTTTCGTGAACTGCTATGGCAAAGAGAACGGGCTCCGGGAGAGACCGCCCGTTGTATCCGGCAGTCTTGAAAGCTGTGAAGCAAGCCCCACCAAAGATGAAATGGGAACCGGGGAACCCGATGCTGATGAACGGCATGAGGATACCAGACCATTCTGCGGGTATGCGAAGGCGGCTCATGGTGATCACCGCTGTGCAGGGGAGAGAAAATAAATTTTTTTGCTATTACCGGATCTTCGTCCCCGGCTCCACCGGCTTGAGCGGGACAAGAAGGGATGCTGCATCGCCAGCGGCAAGGATCATGCCGTTGCTCTCAATGCCAAAGATCTTTGCCGGGGCAAGGTTGGTAACAACCACGACGTTTTTACCAACCATCTCTTCGGGCTTGTAGAACTGCTGCATACCGGCAACGATCTGACGCTTCTCGTTCCCGATATCGACCATCAGTTTCAGCAGCTTGTTCGATTTCGGTACCGGTTCAGCGGACAGGACTAATCCTGTCCGGATGTCAAGTTTCTGGAATTCTTCGAACGCAACCACGGGTATCTTCTCCAGTTTTTTATTTGCGTCCGCAACGCGTTTCCGGAGCAATGCGTCAAGTTCAGCGATCTGGGTATCTTCCATCTTGATAAAGAGGGGGACCGGCGGACTCAGGCCTGCCTCGAGAACAGGATGCAGGGCATCGCTGATCGGGTGTTGTGCAACGGCATCATGATAGCCGAGCATCTTCCAGCACCGCTGGGCGGCATCGGGCATCACCGGCTCGATCAGGATTGCGAGCGCTTTTACCAGCTGGATACTGTTCCTGGTTACCTGTGCTGCTGCGGCACGGTCGGTCCTGACCAGTTTCCACGGTTCGTTCGTCTGGATATAGGTGTTGCCAAAGGCTGCAAGCATCATGATCGCATCGACTGCCCCCTTGAACTCGTAGTTCCGCATCAGCCCGTCAACTGCTGCAAGACTCTTTTCGATCTCGGCCATGATGGGGGGATCGACTGTGCCCGGCGGGATGCCCTCGAATTCTTTCTGGGCAAAGTAGAGCGTGCGGTATACGAAATTGCCGAAGATGTTGACCACTTCGTTATTGATCCGCTCCCCAAAGACCTTCCACGAAAAGTTCAGTTCCTTGGTGTGGCTCGT
>JBAVWM010000123.1:0-1784 GCA_049697815.1 Methanoregula sp.
CGTCAAGTACCATGATTTCTACAGAGCATATTTTTTGATTTTTCCGGTATATCTCAAGTGATGTATCTGATCCATCGCCTTGATGGAGCGTCGCACCGTTCAGACCTTTGACGTACATACATTGTGCGGATGTTCTGAAGGGTCAATAATATCAGGAATCAATAGAATGAATCCTGAAGGGGATTTTGAAATGGGTTTTGAATTTCATAGAAGATTCCCGTGGATTTCCTGCATTTGTTCCCCTTTCAAAAATATAATCCGGCTTGCACCGGCACACGCTCGCCGTTAAAAATTATTATTCCTTCAACGGAAACGGTCGTGTACCTCCTCGGGGAATTAACTCCTGAATTATAAAATCAGAAACAACCCGGTTATTCACTTCAAATTCCGTGCAGTTTTTGATTAAGAACCGGATCACGATATTCTCTCATACAGTTTGGATAACTGCTGTTTTTATTGAGTTAATCAGATTCATGAAAAGATTCTACCCCCGTAATTTTATGTATACATCTTCATACCGTTGAGCAATTTTCTCCCAACTGAATTGCTCCTGCCATTTTTTGAAACCTGCTTCCCGCATTGCGGCACGTTTTTTTGGATCATGGTATACATTCTCAAGCAATTTTACTGATTGCCCGATATCTGCCCGTGAATAACCTCTTTTGTCTTTTATTGTCGGGAGGAGATCTCCGCCATGTGACCATTCAATTATCTCTTTTGCATTTCCTACATCGGTTGTGAGAAACGGGGTCTTCGAGGCCATACATTCGAACAGGACAATCGGGGAGCATTCAATACGTGAAGGGAATAAGAACAGGTCTGCGGTTTTGTACAGTGCCAGGGTCTGTTTCCGGGAGAGGGTGCGTACCAGCAACTGTCGGCCCCTGGTCCGGTTCCACGGGTTGAGCCGGAAGAGCAGCTCCCGGAGTTTACAGGACACGTAGCAGGATCGGGAGATGACATTGCCAACGATAATAAATGTCACGTGGTTCAGAGGTGCCCGTTTAAATATCGCGATTGCCTCGGCATGCCCTTTGAGACCCGTATGCGATCCCACGTGCAGGATGAGGAACTGATCCTCCGGAATTTTAAGATCCTTGCGTATATCTGTCTCATCCGGCGAGAGGAATTCCTCTGCAGAAGCACCGTTGGGGATAACTATGAAATTTTTAATGCCGGCCTTCTGTGCAAATGCATAATCCTGATAGGATTCTGAAAGAAAAATGTTCATGTCATATTGTCTCATCCAGTCTTTCATGTTCTCGTAATATTCACGGTACCGGGGGAGATAAAGACCTGAAAAACCTGTTGGAACAAAGACTTTTTTTGCTTTGATTTTGTCAAGGAGCGGGAGCATAAGATCGGTAGCCCAGTGTTGTGCAGCAAAATTTGTTATTATATCGAAATCTGATGTTTTCAAAAACGTCTGATAGTTATCAACTTCACCTGAATAGCCATCAAAATAGCTTCCCCGTATATCGAATTCGACAATATGGACACCATTGATACAGGAGCCGGATCTCTCATTGGTTTTTGTTGCAACCACGGTAACTTCGTGCCCCAGTTTTACAAGGTGTTCCGATAATTGTTTAACAACTTCCTGCACCCCTCCGACAGAGGGAAAGTATCCCCCGGCAGTATGAAGAATTTTCATTTCAGACTATTCCATCCTGTTCTTTTTTTTTCATTTCGCACAATTTCCCAGTTTATAGAATACGTTCCTGCACCATGATGGAACGAACCTTGCAATCTTAAAACTCATCTCCGGGTACATTGTTATTGGC
>JBAVWM010000124.1:0-1648 GCA_049697815.1 Methanoregula sp.
ACCCTTTACGCCGACACCGACCGCTCCGAGGTGGTGTACCACTCCAACTACCTGCGCTACTTCGAACTCGGCAGGGGGTCCCTCATGCGCGACGCAGCGTATCCTTACCGTGAAATTGAAGAGAGCGGCTTCGTCTATCCCATCATTGACCTGGGCATCACCTTTTACAAGCCCCTCTACTACGACGATCTTATATGGATACACACCCGTCCCATCGAACTTGAGCGGGTGAAGCTCAAATTCGACTATCTGATCACCCACGCCGAAACCAATGAGCTCATCTGCCGCGGCTTCACAAAGCACTGCGCCCTGAACAAAGCGGGCATGCCGGTGGCGGTGGATGCGAAGACAGTTCACCTATGGAAGACATTCCCAAAATAAGCGGAAAGACAAGGCTGCCCCTGGCGCTCCCGGTTCAGGATTACCTGCGCGACCATGTCTTCAATGGCAGGGCCGTATTCCCGGCAGTTGAGGCCATGCGGGTCCTTGCCGAATCCGCGCAATCCCATATCCCCGGGCTGAACGTTTCCGCTATCACCAACGCTGACTTCAGCAAGTTCCTTTATGTTGATCCCGCCATGACCGTCCTCGAAGCATTCAATGTACTGGAAGCAGCAGGCAGCGGTGAGATTCTTTCAAAGCTGGTCACTGTCAGGAAACAGGGAACGACCTCCATAACCCGGGCGGTGGATCACGTGTCGCTCCGCTTCCCGGTAACATATACGCTCCCGGACACGCCCCCCCCGGACATCACCCTCGGCCTTGAAGGGATATGCTTTCATCCGGAAAAAGAACGGATATACAGCGGCCTGGTTCCTTTCCTTCCGGCCTATCATAATATTGAAGAACTCCATGTGTCTGAGCAGGGCGTCCTGGCGCTGGTGAGCGGAGGCACGGCTGAGGCACCGGCGGAACCACTCGGCTCCCCCTTCCCCCTGGACGCGTCCTTTCACGCGGCCTGTGTGTGGGGACAGCGCTACGGCGGCATTGTTGGATTCCCGGTCCACCTTGACGAGCGGATCATACGGAAAAAAACCAGGCCCGGAGAAACCTACATAAGCAGGATTACACCGGTTTCCGCCTGCCAGGGCAGTCTTGTGTTCAACCTCTGGATCTATGATATGACCGGAGCCCTGTGCGAGGATATTCATGGACTACACATGAGGGATGTAAGCGGGGGGACATTACTCCCGCCGCGGTGGATCCAATCCGGTTCCGATAACCCCCTGCAAAGCATCAGTGCGCAGTGCCGCGACATGGCAGTTATTGAGCTCGGGACCATTACCGGGCCGTGCGAAAAGATACTCTCCGGCCTGGAACGGGAGCGCTTCAGCACCATGCGCGAAAAGCGCCGGTTGACCTTTCTCTCGGCGCGCCTTGCGCTGAAAAGAATTTCGCGGAGACTCTCGGATAATGATATGACCGCCATGCCGGATGCCATCACCACCATTCATCCTAACGGCAGGCCCCGCTGCCCCCTGACCAGCGGAGATGAAGCGTTCCATTGCACCGCATCCCACGATTCCCGCTTTGCCATTGCCGCCGTGTCTGAACATCCCGTCGGCATCGACGTGGAGGAGATCACCCCCCGGGTCCTCAGGGGGCAGGAACACTACATGAATCCTGATGAAATGGCCCTGGTCAAGTG
>JBAVWM010000125.1:0-1871 GCA_049697815.1 Methanoregula sp.
GCACACCAGTGAGAAACTCGATGCCTTCATCGATTGTTCTGGCCGGGTAAACGGCAAACTTTCCTTCTTTTGCAGCTTCAAGGACTGCTTCTTTCAGCATGAGGTTCTGGACATTGCTTGCAGGGATCATGGCCCCCTGCTGCCCGGTGAGACCTTTGGCCTTGCATATTTCGAAAAAGCCTTCAAGCTTCTCGTTAACCCCTCCGATAGCCTGCACCTCGCCCCGCTGGTTCACTGATCCGGTAACGGCAACAGACTGTCTGAGAGGTAATCCAGAGAGAGCGGAAAGAATTGCATATAATTCCGTGCTCGATGCACTGTCACCGTCCACTCCCCCGTAGCTCTGTTCGAAGACAAGTTTTGCGGTCAGGGAGAGCGGTTTGTCCTGTGCGTACTTGTTGGCAAGATAGCCCCCGAGGATGAGGACTCCCTTGGTATGGGTCGGTCCACCCAGCTGTGCCTGGCGTTCGATGTCAATAATTCCGTCCCGCCCAACCGCAACACTGGCGGTAACCCGGGAAGGCCTGCCAAAGGCGAAGTCCCCGAGTTCCATCACGGAAAGCCCGTTGATCTGCCCGACCTGTGATCCTTCGATATCAATGAGATATATCCCCCGCTCGATGAATTCCTGGATCTTCTGCTGGATCAGGTTAGAGCGGTAAATCTTCTCATCGACTGCCTTTTCGATGTGCTTCACGGTTATGTAGGGTGCTTTTTCCTGCATCGCATAGAAATTTGCTTCCCGTATCAGGTCAGCAACACTCGAAAATCTCGTGGAAAGTTTCATTTTATCCTCGGCGAGCCGTGACCCGTATTCCACGACCTTTGCGATCGCTGTATTATCCAGGTGGATTAAGTTGAACTTCTTGCAGAGAGTGCAGATATAGGCTGCGTAGTTCCTGACATTGCTTTCATTCCGGTCCATGACCGTGTCAAAATCGGCTCGTACCTTGAAGAGCTCAGGATAATCCGGCTCTCCCTGGTTCAGGATCTGGTTGATATCCGGTGTTCCGATCAGAATTACCTTCACGTTCAGGGGGATTGGCTCGGGTTTAAGCCCCCTTGTCATGATGAATCCTGCCTGCTCTCCCGGCTCCTCTATTTTCACTTTTTCTGTTTTGAGGGCAGATTTGAGCCCGTCCCAGGCAAAGGGATACCGGAAAAGGTCCAGTACCGGGATCACAAGGTACCCCCCGTTCGCTTTGTGAACTGAACCCGGGCGGATCATCATAAAATCGGTCGTTACGACACCAAACTGCACCTCCTTTTCTGCTTTCCCCAGGAGGTTCTGGTAGCTCGGGGTCTCTTCAAAGATAACCGGTGCCCCATCAGGGCCGGTATTGTCCACCACCACGTTAATCTCATATTTCCTGAACGCAAGGTCCTTTGCGAGCCATTGCTGGAACGGGGGCGGGACCTGCTCCTGCGGCGGTTGTTGCTGCCCCGATCCCAGGAACGTGCCGAGGTTATCCAGGATATCCTTCTGGACACTGTCAATATACGGTATGACCTCGCTGATCGTTCCGTATTTTTCTTTGAGACCGGTGAGAAGATGGCCGATGGCAAAGAGGGCGATTTCGTTGTTGAGTGCATTAATTACCTCCATCCCTTTCGTGTCCAGCTCCCGCATCTGGCGAAACCCTGTCCGCAGGTCTGCATCAAGGGCTTCCCTTTTCCGGAGTATCTCTTCCTTGGTCTCCTTGGGGAGCGCTTCAAACTCCTCCTGGGTGAGCGGCTTGTAGTTAATCACCGGGATAATCATGAGGCTGGTGGGTCCCATCTGGATAGAAAACCCCTGTTTTGCGGCGCTCTCGTTGACTTCCCTGAATATCGTTTCACGCTCCGTGTCAATCTGACCGAGAGCTTCCTGG
>JBAVWM010000126.1:0-2709 GCA_049697815.1 Methanoregula sp.
TTCAGAACGTGCCCGGATGGTGTGAGATTATGACAAAGACCAGACCAAAACCAGGTTCAGGGAAAAAAAAAGTTGCAGTAAAAAAAATCTCTCCGGGAAACGGGGCCTGGACGGAAACTCAGGATGAAAACGTTCCAATAGTTGGAAGCGGTGTATTGCGGGAGAGCGAACAGTTTTTAAAAGAAACACAGAAAATTGCAAAGATCGGTGGATGGAAAGCAAACCAGGACACGAATTATCTCCCGTGGACTGACGGAGTTTATGATATTATCGAAGCCCCCCGTAATTATCAGCCGGATTTTCATGAGGGTTGGAACTATTTTTCAAAAAAAGATCTGCCCCTGATCAGGAACAGCATTGAGACCTGCCTTGCTACCGGGAAACCATTTACCTGTGAGGTCCCGATTACCACCGAGAGCGGAAAGAAGGTCTGGACTGAACTGCAGGGACTGAGATCAGTGACGGAAGCAAACCGGTCCTTTATTATCGGTACTCTCCGGGATATTACCGGACGCAGACAAATGGAAGATGCCCCGAAAAAAGAGAGCGGGAAACTTGGTATCCTGGCAGAATCCGCCCGGCTGCTTATCGATAGCGAAAATCCTGAACCGGTTATCCGGTGCATTGGAGAACGGTTGATGACGTATCTCCACTGTGATACTTTTTTTAATTACCTTATTGATGAAAGCGGTCAGCGGTTGCAGCTGAATGCCTCTATTGGCATCCCACAGGAAGATACCCGCAGGATTGAATATCTGAATCCCGGTGACGCAATCTGCAGCCATGTAGTCTGCGGGGATGAGCGAATAGTTACCTTTGACATCATTAAAATCGAGGATAAAAGAACCTGCCAGATCTACCCGTCCGGCATGTCCGGCTGGGTATATTCCCCGATTATTTACCAGGGCCGCATATTCGGGACTCTTTCCTTTGGAAACCGCGCCCGGTCTTATTTTACCGATGATGAACTGAACCTTATCCAGACCGTAACAGATCTCGTGGCTACCGCAATGGCCCGGAAAATGGCAGAAAAAAACGCCATAAAAACCGTGTCGTTGCTCAACGCTGCCCTCGATTCCACGACAGACGGGATCCTGGTTGTCGGCACCGGTGGAAAGATTACCAGTTACAATAAGACATTTTGTGCAATCTGGGGTATTCCGCCCCATTCGCTTGATGCTGCAGAAGAGAAGACCGCACTTGCCTACATGACACCACTCATCGCAGACCCGGGGAAGTTTGTCGATCTCCTGGAAGGATACTATTCTCATCCCGGCCGTGAGAGCTATGACACAGTCCGCCTCACGGATGGGCGGTTCTTCGAGCGGTATTCCAAGCCCCAGAAGATTGAAGACACCATTATTGGCAGGGTCTGGAGTTACCGCGACATTACCGAGCGCAAACAGGCAGAGGAAGTCTTTCAGGAGACACTTCAGCGTTTTTACCATATTCTTTCGGAATTACGGTATGGCATCCTGCTGGTTACTGCTGATGATCGTGTAGAATTTGCCAACCAGGCCTTTTGCGACTTGTTCAATTTACCAGAGTCTCCCGCTGATCTCCCGAACCTGTCTGCAGGTGAGATGATAGGGAAGATCCGGCCATCCTTTAGCGATCCGGACGCCGCAGTAGCACGTATCCGGGAAACAGTCCATCTTGGGAAAGAGGTAAAAGGCGAAGAAGTTGGTATGCATGGGGGCCGAACGTTTCTGCGGGATTTTATTCCTCTGCGTATTAATGAAAAGCAATTCGGCCGTCTCTGGAGCCACATTGATATCACCAAGCGCAAACAGGCAGAGTAGGAGCTGCAAAAGAGCGAAGCACGGTACCATCTTCTCGCTGATAACACGACCGATGTGATCTGGACATTCGACCTTCATGGTGTCTTCACCTACGTCAGCCCTTCGGCCGTCCAGCTTACGGGGTATACCCCGGAAGAGGTGATCCGGCAGCCATTCAGTAAGGTGGTTGCCAACGGATCGGTTGCTCTCATTAAAGAAAAGATACAACGGAATCTTGAGAATATTGCGTCAGGTTTTGCCCCAACCCCGGACGTGATTGAAGTCGAGCAGCTCTGCCGGGACGGTTCCACGGTCTGGTCCGAGGTCGCCTATCGGTTGTTGGTTGATGAAAACGGGAAACCCACAGAATTTATTGGTGTCGCCCGTAATATCGCCAAGCGCAAACAGGCGGAGGAAGCCCTGCAGGAAAGCCTTGAAAAATTCCGGGTTATTGCTACCAACACGCCTGATCATATCCTGCTGCTGGATAAGGATCTCCGGTACAGCCAGGTAATAAATCCCCCGCTGGGCCTGGCAGAACAGGACATGATTGGACGTACCGATTACGAAATCCTTTCTTTTGAAGATGCAGATACATTAATGAAAATCAAGAAACATGTGATGGACAGCGGCACCGCGGTTCAGCTGGAAATCCCCCTCCGCAACCTCAGCGGCGAGATAAACTTCTTTGCCGGATCCTATGTCCCGAAACGGAATGTTTCCGGCGAGATTGATGGGCTGATCGGGTATTTCACCAATGTGACCCAAACAAAACAGGCCAATGAGAAGATCGTGGCTGCCCTGGCGGAAAAGGAGATCCTGATCCGGGAGATCCACCACCGGGTCAAGAACAATCTCCAGATCATCTCCGGCCTGCTCGATATGACAAGGATGAGAACCAAGGACCCGGAAACAACCGGTATATTAA
>JBAVWM010000127.1:0-1661 GCA_049697815.1 Methanoregula sp.
GCGGTCCCGGCCGGTGCCTGGTTTGCCGGAATCACGGCACTCCCGCTCGCGTTCATCGGCGCAGCAGTCCTGTTCCTGCCGCTCTTTGTCTTCCTGCCAAAGCTCATACGCTTCGCGATGAAGGCGGACACGGACGCGGTGCTGGAAGCCTTCGGCAAAAACGAGCAGATAAAAAAGGTCTTCTGGGCCCTCTTTACCGCCACCGCCGGCCTCGTGCTGGCGCAGGTGGTGGACCCGGGGACGGCACAGGAGATCGTGGAAATGTTTGCGGGGATCTTCCCGTGAGGCCGGCAGGATGTTGAAGATCGTCAGACTGAAAGGAGAATGTCGTCTTCAGACCCGGGACAGGAGAAGACCTCACGGTATTCGAAGACCATCAGGTCTTCGACCTTGACCTGCACCAATTTTTTAATTATCCTCCATCGGGGCCGGTGAAATTAAAAAAAGTTATGGCGTTGACATGGTGATATACCACGGGGAGTCTGCCGTTATATCAAAAGAATAATCCCCCGCCTTCAGCCAGACGGATTTCGTGCCGGTGGAGGGCAGCACCTCGATTTCGTTACCCCGGGCGTCCTTTAAACTCACCAGAAAATAGCCGCTCCCCGGATCCATACGAAATACCCACATCGCGTTGCTGTCAGTCGTGAAGGTGAAATCCTCATAGGTACCACTCCCGTGGAAGCTGTACGTTTTTGAGTACGGGTGACCCGTTGCGGGTGTTTCCAGCATTGGCCATGTCACCGCTGGAGGAACCGGGGAAGCCGTAATAACAGGCATTGGGGTCCCCGGCACCGTTGTTGCCACCGGCAGAGGGGCCGGAGCCGCCGGTGCCGAGGGGGAACCCGTGCACCCGGCCGTACCAATGGCGCTGATGAGCAGGGTCGTGAGAACAACAACATGTTTCAATGACATAGTGTCACGGTCATTTTCTGAAGCAATAACCATTGCTTTTTGCGAGCAGGGGCCCGGCGATCACGGGGGACGGGCCTGAAGCCGGCCCCTCCCTTACCTTACTGTCCACTCGGCGTCCCCGGCACCCGGTTGTCCGGGAGGTCCGTTCAATACCGACCACCCTCAAAAACCATCAAAAACTTTATATGATCATACATATATTTCAGATTACTTAAAAGGTGAAAAGACCATGTTGTACTACACTCCCGGAGATGCGATTGTCACCAAAGACGAGTTCTTTGAAAAAATTTCCACCGGCCAGGTTACTGAATTTATTGAGAATATCCGTCTGAGAAAGCCCGGAGTAAAAAGCATTACCTTCTCGAATGGAACATTGACTCCCGGAAACATCACTCCTTTTCAGCCAATTGGTATCGGCAAGCCACTCACCATAATGATACGTCAGATCTACACAGGGAAATATCCTCAGTCCTTCTTTGGTTCCCGGAAGGATATGCTCGCCACATCTGCTGTCAAGAGCATCACAAGTTTTGAAGAAAAACCAAAAGCGCTCAATTACCTGATGGAGAAGGTATCCACTAATAATGTTATTGAACATCCCCCGGCAGCTACATCGGGGACACAATTTGTTTTCTATTCACCAGCGCTTGTGGATATTTCCCTTACTCTTGACCTTTCGGTTGTTTTCGACAATTTCCCCCAGCCGATATTCACCCAGGTTGGCAATGCTTTGCAGACCGCCGCCG
>JBAVWM010000128.1:0-6068 GCA_049697815.1 Methanoregula sp.
GCCTTTTACAAATCGTCCAAAGTGAACTCCGTTTGGCAAAAAAAGCCCAATTTACAATATCACTCCCCTTCCCAACCGTTAGTCTCCGGATCGGTATTTTCTCCGACGGAGACCGCGAGCAGATCGACAAATTCGGGGGTACCTGCAGGAAGGAGGAAGAGCGGTACCATCACTGCAGATCCTGCTGAGCCCGGCGCTGATCCCGGATCACCGGTTTTTCCGTCACGGGCCGGAGCTGCCGGCCTCTTCCCCCGCCGTGGAACCGGTGCCTGGTCCGGCATCAGCTGGCCGTTGCGGTCAATCCCTGCAAGGGAATTTTCCAGGACCTGGACGCACCGGAACGCACCTTTGGGCGTATAGATCCAGAGCTTGCGGGAGATCTCGGGTGAAGATGCAATAAACCGGAGCGCTGCGAGATCAACTGCTGCTTCACGTTCCATCCATTCCGGTGTGCGCAGGCCGGAGTTGGAAAAATTAGCTTGGTTGATCTCGACACCATTGAGATCAGCAACCTGAACCGGCAGTTCCTTTTCCGAAACGAGGATGTTGGCAGATTCCCACGCACGTTATCTGGTTTTATTTTCGACAGTACGAGAGTAGGATCCATGATCAGACAAGGAGATATAGCAGCGTGGATGCTGCTCCTCTGCTCCCAATCCGCACGGATTTTAATGGCTCAACATAATTGGCTGGAAATTTTTAACGCCAGGAAAAATCACCCCTCCTTTCCGGTCCGGAACTCATTTTGCCGCTGCTCCTTCTGCGCGTGCTCTTCGAGCAGCCTACGCACTTCGTCATGGACCTTCTGCTTGTCCTGCACGCCCGTGAACAGGATGCGGACGCCGTCTGCGTCATCCTTGAGGTATGCCGCCTCATCGTAGAGGATGAGGACGATCTCTTCCTGTTTCCCGAACGTATGTTCCGTACGTTCCCCCCGCATGTACCGCCCCCGCTGTTCCCGGGTTGGTGCAGCATATTTGCTGTCGTACCGGAAGATTCCCATAGTATTCCCGTACGATCAGGATGCTCGTGAGGTATTAAGGATACCGGCTGCGGTCATTGCCGGCTGCAGCGATTCATAACGGGCTGAAAGTCCTGGTCGCTTTGAGCGGTCCGGATGTACCAAAGACAAAATCCGGTAGGAGAGCCTGCAAACCCTTTTTTCCCGGCGCAGTACATTTTTATCGCTCTTCGAACGGGCGTGTATCTTTTTTTCCGGTACCACCAACCCACAAGAGGATTCACGGCTGACGGTGTCCTGACGGTAGTTGCTCCAGTCGTACCGCACGGTACCAAGAAAAATAAGAGAAATACCGGGTCCATAATTATTTCTGCAACGGCAGGGCACGGGACCGGAGATACTTCTCTTCTTCCACCCGTGCCTGTGCTTCCCACAGACTGACCGGTTCGTTATAGGATACAAATTTCGGGTTGAAAACCTTGCCGGTTGCGCTATCTTTGAGCCCGGCAACCTGATCACTCTCGGTGAATGACCCGTTGAAGTGTTCTGCGATGCCGTTACAGAACCTGGTCCGGGATTATCGGGATTGCCTGAAATTTCCCGGCCGTATCGGATAATGAACGATACCTTCCGGTTCCCCGGACCGGTTCTCCTTATCACAGGATCGACGGTCCGGCTGCTTCATTCACAACGGTTATAAATCCCAAAAGGAGATTGTTCAAACAATAAAACCAGAGATCGGGACGGATTGGGTCATGGCAGAGCCGGAGGAGATGAAGAAAGCCGAACTGAAGATCACCGGGATGCACTGCGCCACCTGCGCCGTGAATATCGAAGAATCCCTTTCCAAGATAAAGGAGGTGACAAAGGCACAGGTGAACTTCGGTACCGATACCGCCCATGTGGAGTTCGATCCCAGGAAAGTTTCCCTTGGTGAGATCGAGAAAGTGGTGAAGGACGCCGGCTACGATGTTGTGAACCAGGAGGTGACGATCACGGTCGGCGGCATGATGTGCGCCACCTGCGTGGAGACGATCGAGGCTGCCCTCCGGGCACTGCCCGGGGTCGTCTCGGCAACCGTCAATCTCGGCACCGAGAAAGCGTACGTGACCTACAACCCCTCACTCACCGGTCCCGGGGATATGAAGAAAGCCATAGAAGAAGCAGGCTACCAGTACCTCGGGGTCTCGGGCGAGGTGAGCGAGGAAGCCGAGAAGAAGGCACGCGACGCAGATTTGCATGACAAGTTCATCCGTTTCATGGTCGGGTTCGCCGTGAGCATCCCGCTGATGCTCGCGATGTACCTCCCTCTCCCGGTCTCCATGCAGGACCTGGCTTATATCATGCTCGTTATCTCGGCACCGGTCTTCGCGTTTGTGGCCTATCCTATCTTCCGGGCCGCGTGGATCTCCCTCTCGCACCGCATGCTCTCGATGGACGTGATGTACGCGATGGGCACAGGGGTCTCGTTTGTCGCGAGCGTGATGGGTACTTTCGGGATCATCCTCACCAACGACTTCATGTTCTACGATACGGCCATCATGCTCGCGTCGTTCCTGATGCTCGGGCGCTATCTCGAGGCGCGGGCAAAGGGCCGGACTTCGGAAGCGATAAAAAAACTGGCCGGCCTGCGGGTGAAGGTTGCGACCGTTATCCGAGGCGGAAAGGAACTTGAGCTGGCAGTCGAGGAAGTAGTGCCCGGCGACCTCGTCATCGTAAAACCGGGCGCAAAGGTCCCCATTGACGGTACGGTTACAGACGGCGAGAGTTATGTCAATGAATCGATGATCACCGGCGAGCCAATCCCCCCGCTGAAGAAAAAGGGCAGCCATGTTGTCGGTGGCACCCTCAACACCAACAGCGTGATTACTGTCAGGGCAGAGAAAGTGGGGAAGGACACGGTACTTGCCCAGATCATCCAGCTCGTTGAGGACGCACAGGGCTCAAAGCCGCCGGTCCAGCGGATAGCGGATGTTGCCGTCACGTATTTCATCCCGGCAGTCCTGCTCATCGCAGCAGCATCCTTCGTGGCCTGGTATTTCGTGTTCCACGAAACCCTGCTCTTTGCCCTGACCGCGCTCATCTCCATCCTTGTCGTTGCCTGTCCCTGCGCACTGGGTCTTGCAACGCCGACGGCAGTCACCGTGGGTGTCGGGCGCGGTGCAGAGCTCGGGATCCTGATCCGGAACGGTGAGGCGCTGGAAGTAGCCGAGAAAGTCACGACCGTCATCTTCGACAAGACAGGAACGCTGACCCGGGGAAAACCGGAAGTTACCGATATTATTCCGGTCGGGATCACTCCTGAAACATTACTGGGCCTCGCGGCGGGCGTTGAGAAGAACTCGCAGCACCCGCTTGCTGCAGCGGTAGTAAAAGCTGCCCAGGAGCGGAATATCGCGATCGAATCCACCTCTAAATTTGATACCTTTGGCGGCAGGGGGGTTGCAGCAATGGTGCTGGATGAGACCGTGCTGGTCGGCAACCGGGCCTTCCTCCTTGAAAAATCCGTGAGGATCCCGGCAGAGACCGAGACCCGGATTATGGCACTCGAACAGGAGGGAAAGACGGCCGTGCTGGTCGCAGCCGGCGGGCAGATCTCCGGCATCATTGCCATCGCGGATACGCTTAAGCCCACGACAAAGGACGCCATTACAAAACTCCGCGGGATGGAGATTGGTGTCGCCATGATAACGGGCGACAACCGGTTGACTGCCGAAGCGATCGCCCGGCAGGTCGGGATAGACACGGTGATCGCAGAAGTATTGCCACAGGCCAAAGAGGTGGAAGTGAAGGCGCTGCAGGCGAAAGGACAGGTTGTTGCCTTCGTAGGTGATGGTATCAATGACGCCCCCGCCCTTGCACAGGCCGACGTGGGCATTGCAGTCGGCAGCGGAACCGATGTCGCCATTGAGAGCGGGGACATCGTCCTGATCCGGGACGACCTGCTCGATGCGGTGGCAGCGATCCAGCTCTCAAAGAAGGTGATGGGCAGGATCAAAGGCAATATCTTCTGGGCGTTTGCGTACAATGCAGCCCTGATTCCGGTAGCGGCCGGTGTCCTTTATCCCTCGTTCGGCATCATGTTCAGGCCGGAACTTGCAGCCCTTGCAATGGCAGCAAGCTCGGTGACGGTCGTCACTCTTTCGCTCCTCCTCAAAGGATATATACCGGAAGCGAAAAAGGGAGTTACCTGAGGTGTTGTATGGCCATTGATCCAATCTGCAAGATGACCGTTGATGAGAAAACCGCAAAGTTCACAAGCGAGTACAAAGGAAAGAAATATTATTTCTGTGCACCCGGCTGCAAGAAAAAGTTCGATGGGGACCCGGCAAAGTACGCATGAGAATCCGGACTGGATCACTCGCGCGATTCCCGATATTCCCCCGATTTCCCTTTTTTTGCCGGTACCGGAGAATGTTGATATAGAAACACAAAATAACATTTCCTCCGCTGCTGGTATGGCTTCATAAGGGGCGCAAGGCGGGAGAATGTTGTTTTTCATTATCAGTCCTGAACTGTTTACCTGGGTGATCCTCCCCCTCCTCATCTTTTTTGCCCGCATCTGTGATGTGAGCATGGAGACGATCCGGGTCATCTACATATCCCGGGGGATCAAGTACCTCGCGCCGGTCATCGCATTCTTCGAGATCGTGATCTGGCTGCTTGCGATGGAAGTGGTCATGAATGACCTGTCCAATTTCGCAAATTTCATGGCGTTCGCACTTGGGTTCGCAACGGGGACCTATGTAGGCCTCGTGATAGAAGAGCGGCTCTCGATTGGCAAGGTGATCCTGCGTATTGTTACTTCTGAGGAATCCGAAGAGCAGATCACCTCATTCCTTACACAGGAGAACTGCGGTGTCACGTGCCTGGATGCACAGGGCTCGCGGGGGAACGTGAAGATGATCATAACACTCGTCAACCGGACTGATGTCCCGCGGATCACGGACTTTATCCGGACCGTCAATCCCCATGCATTCTTTTCGGTGGAAGACGTGCGGTACGTGAACGAGGGGGTATTCCGCCCGAAGAAACACGGTGTGCTTGCAGGGATATTCGGTCCGGTCCTGCACCCGAAAAAAAAGAAATAATTGCTCTGGAGAAAACTTTTCAATATTTCTGACGCTCCCGGGGGTGTCGAATCTCATCAGAGATGGGGGAGGAAGAGAACGCATCAGCGTTCTTCGACTCAATAAACCTCCTTCGAAGAACTCCTGAGCGAGTTCTTCTCATCCTCGTGGTTCTGATGATCCGTACGGACCCCGCCGCCGGGCATCTCCCCTATCGTGATAGTAATGTATTACATGGTAAGGAAATGACGGAAATTTCCGGCTAAAAACAAATAACCATGCATCGCAATGCTTCCTGTCCCTTTGGGGAAGGCTGCTCTTTTCAAAGAGCAGACCAGAGAAGAATCCAAAGGATTCTTCGATATGTAAAATCTCATCAGATATGAGACGGTTGAAGAGTCATCAGGCTCTTCGATTCTGGTGGCGCAAGAGGAGGGCATCATAGAGCTCGAAAACACGAGGTTTTCTCCAGAGTAGAAATGATGTTTCTTTCCGCCGTCTCCCGTTGGAGGATGCTGGCAAGCTCCATCGCAGTATGCGTTCGGTTGCATATGTTCCCGGTGAGGATGCCGCTTCTGCCAGAGAGAGCACGAGCCTTTTTTGCCGTGGCAAAAAGAGAGAGACTGCCACGTTACAAAACCATTATTAAAATAAAAACCAATGAACACTGCTAGAGAGGTATTCTCCATGATTACGAAAACCCTGGAAACAGCACTCAGCAGGCAGGTCAACCGTGAACTCTACTCGGCATACCTGTACCTTTCCATGTCATTGTATTTCGAGTCCACAAACCTGAAAGGGTTTGCAAAATGGATGCGGATGCAGGCAAAGGAAGAGCAGATGCATGCCATGAAGATCTACGACTATATTGTTTCCCGCGGGGGAAAGGTCGCCCTCCAGGACATCGAGGCGCCCAAGAACAAGTGGGCGTCTGCCGGGAAAGTGTTCGAGGATTCGTATGCCCACGAGCAGAAGGTGACCGGGATGATCAACGGACTCGTCGACCTTGCCATGAAGGAAAAGGACCACGCGACATT
>JBAVWM010000129.1:0-3774 GCA_049697815.1 Methanoregula sp.
GTTTTTCACCGTTGTGATGGGGTATTCCTCAATGGTATTTTTTTTCTGGATGATCAGGGTGTTCGGGGTTGATTTTATATGGGCACCATAGCCGCTGACCGCGATCCACGGGTACTCTGTCACATCCGGCACCGAAAAATTCCTCTGATCTAATTACTACCACACAGCGCCTGATTAATTCATCGTTTTTATAACCCGTCCTGCCGGTACACGCCGTAATTTCGGTGGGTATAAACCGAATCACACGCCATATATACAGTTGTCATGCAATAGCATAACAGGGGTAACAGATGTACTGGGACAAGAAGATCGAGACCCTGAAACCGGCTGACCTGCAGGCACTCCAGTTAAAACGCCTGAAAAAGACCATAAACCAGGTCCAGAAGGTCGGGTTTTACCAGAAAAAATTCGCAGATGCAAAAATCAGGCCTTCATCGATAAAAACACTAGATGATATCCGGAAAATCCCGTTCACGAAAAAACAGGACCTTCGGGACGGGTACCCGTTCGGTTTTTTTGCAGTGCCGCTCAAGAAAGTGATCCGCATCCACACCACGTCAGGCACGACCGGTAAGCCCACGGTCGTGGGGTATACCCGCAATGACCTCGATGCCTGGTCGGACCTGATCGCCCGGAACATGGTGATGGTCGGGATCACCGAGAATGATGTGTTCCAGAACATGGTAAATTACGGCATGTTCACCGGAGGCCTGGGGTTCCATTACGGTGCGGAGAAAGTGGGGATGACGGTCATTCCCAGTGCTACCGGCAACACGAAGCGCCAGCTCGAGATGATCCATGATTTTGGTGTGACCGCTATCCATTGCACGCCCAGTTATGCCATGCACCTCTCGGAAGTGGCAGAAGAGACCGGCACTTCCCTTGACAGTCTGAAGACCGGCCTGTTCGGTGCGGAGCCCTGGTCGGAGAGCACCAGAAAAACCCTTGAAAAACGGCTCGGCGTCACGGCGTACGACTCCTACGGCCTCTCCGAGCTCTTCGGCCCGGGTGTTGCCTTTGAATGCCCCGAACGTGACGGCCTGCATATCTGGCACGACAGCTACCTCGTGGAAATCATTGACCCAAGAACCGGCGAAAAGCTCGCCGATGGCGAACGTGGCGAGCTCGTGGTTACTCCCCTGGTCAAGGAGGCAATGCCCCTGCTGCGGTACCGGACCGGCGACATAACCATGCAGATGGAGGACGGCTGTCTCTGCCGGCGCGGTAAAAAAATTGCACGGATCACCGGGAGAAGCGATGACATGCTGGTCATCCGCGGGATCAATGTCTTCCCCTCCCAGATCGAGCACGTGCTCTTAAAAATCCCGGAAGTGGGCAACCAGTTTATGGTCTATATCGATAAAATTAATCATCTGGACGAGATGACAGTTGAAGTGGAGATTAACCGGGAGTACTTCAGCGGGGAACTGGCTGATCTTGCAAACCTCCAGAAGAAGGTTGTCAAGGAGCTCCGGGATGCCCTAGAGCTCAGGACAACCGTCAGGCTCGTTGAGCCGGGATCGCTCCCGCGATTTGAAGGAAAAGCCAAACGAGTCATTGACCGGAGGGAGAAAGAATAATGGTTTGCTGGGATCCGCGCATCGAAGAGATGCCAAAAGACGAGCACCAGAAAATGCAGTACAAGCTCCTCAAGAGCCTTGTGTACAGGTTGTACAGTTTTTCGCCGTTCTACCACGACCGGATGAAGGAGCAGAAAGTCCACCCGGATGATATCCGGGAGCTGTCCGATGTAAGAAAGCTGCCCTTCATGTTCAAGCGGGACCTGCGGGACAGTTACCCGGACAGGATCTTTACTGCATCGCAGGATGAACTGGTCCGTTACCATGTCTCGTCAGGCACGACCGGGAAACCGACCGTGGTCGGGTACACCCAGAACGACATTGACCTCTGGAGCACCTCGCTTGCCCGGGCACTGACTTCGTGCGGTCTCGGGCGGCGCGATGTGATCCAGGTAAGTTACGGGTATGGCCTCTTCACCGGGGGACTTGGCCTGCACTACGGTGCCGAACGCATCGGTGCAACCGTGCTCCCCACGAGCGTAGGCAACACAGAGCGCCAGGTCGAGCTGATGCAGGACCTCGGGGCGACCGCGATCGCCTGCACCCCGTCCTACCTCCTGCATATCGGGGAAGTTGCCGAGAAGATGGGCGTCAGCATCCAAAAGGACACGAAGCTCCGTACCGGTATCCTCGGCGCCGAACCCTGGACGGAAGGGATGCGCAACCGGATCCAGGACTGGCTCGGCATCAGGGCGTACGATATCTTCGGCACGAGCGAGTTGTCCGGCCCGATGTTCACCGAATGTGCCGAGCAGAAAGGGGTCCATATCTGGTCTGATATCGCACTGACCGAGATCATAGACCCCAAGACCGAGGAACCGGTCGCGCCCGGCGAGAAAGGAGAACTTACCGTCACCATCCTCAAAAAGGAGGCCCTGCCCATGATCCGGTACCGCATCGGCGACATCACCTCCATGGATGAAAGCCCCTGCCCCTGCGGGAGAACGCATCCCCGCATCCAGCGGATCACGGGCAGGGTGGACGACATGCTGATCATCAGGGGCATCAATGTCTTCCCCTCTCAGGTGGAGTATGCCCTTATGGCAATTCCCGAGGTTGGCCAGCACTTCCAGATCGTGGTCGAGCGCAAAGGGGCGCTCGATGATATGCTCGTCCGGGTTGAACTGAACAAGGGGGCCTTCTCCGACAAGATCACGGACATTATGGCTATCCGGCAGAAGGTCGAGCACCGGCTGAGGAACTCGCTGAACGTGAACGCGGACGTAGAACTGGTAGAACCGGGATCATTGCCCCGGTTCGAAGGAAAGTCGAAGAAGGTTATTGACAAGAGGTCGTTGTAAATGGATACACAAAAATTCATCATCCGGCAGATCTCGATATTTTCGGAGAATCGCCCGGGAAGGCTTGCGGCCATCGCCCATGCACTGGGAGAGGAGAATATCAACATCCTTGCCTTCAGTATTGCCGAGGCGAACGGGTTTGGCGTGGTCAGGGCGCTTGTCGACCACCCGGAGAAGGCCTACGACAAGCTGCTGTCGCTCGGTTTCAATGTCGCATTCACCGATGTTATTGCCGTCCAGATGAAGGACCACCCCGGGGGGCTGTACGAGGTTGCAAAAGTCCTCGGTGATGCGGGGATCAACATCGAGTACTCCTATGCCTATTCCGGCAAGGAAGGGGCGGTTCTCATCCTCCGCGTTGATCAAGCAGAGGATGCAATAAAAAAGATTAAAAGCTCCGGCGCCATACTCCTGGAACGCTCGGTCTTCCACTAATCCGATCCTACTTTTTTTCCCACTTTATCAGTTCTGCCACTACGGAGAGGGTGCTGCCCCGCCGTATCTCCTCGCGGATCCGCTCCTCGTTCTTCTTCACCTCGAGCGCCCTGCGTGCGATCTCGTAGGCCCGTTCCTGCGGCACGACCACAACCCCGCTCTCGTCGCCGATGATCCAATCGCCCGGGCGGACATACTGACCGGCACACCGGATCTCCGCATTGATCTCCCCGAATCCCTTGGGCTCACCGGCATTGGGCACGATCCCCTTTGCAAAAAGGGGGAATTTCAGGTCCCGTATGTCATCGACATCCCTGACAGCCCCGTCGATAACAACGCCAGCGATCCCCTTTGTTTTACAGCTCCGGGTTGCAAGCTCCCCCCAGGGTGCGACATCCGTCACCCCGTCATTGTTGATGACAATCACATCGTTTTTTTTCGCTATATCGATGGCTTCT
>JBAVWM010000130.1:0-12854 GCA_049697815.1 Methanoregula sp.
GATCTCGACTGCTACTTCCATGAGCTTCTTGAGTTCTGCAAAGAGCCGTGCATCGTCACCATCTGCATTGTAGGCTGCCCTTGGGCAGTTCACGGAAACGACCTGCCACGACCCCATGGAGAAGTGGCGGCCGTCGTCGAAAAGCAGTTTTTTGTCAAACTCGGAGTCCTTGTCGGCAATGGTCGAGAACTGGTAGGCGCAGCACTGGTAACAGGAGATGCCCTTGCCGGCCCCGCGGTACGCCGGGAGCTGGTTATCGTAATACGGCGTGCCGAACTTGGACGCGAGCTCGAAGGTCATGAGGTAGAGTTCCTGGTACGTGGGAAGCTCGGGATTCTTCCGGTTAAACTCCTCACGCTCGGTCATGAAGTCGGGCTCTATGGATATCTCGGGCTTGGGGAAGTTGAACGGCTTGCCCCAGTAATCCCCCCCGAGCATGACTTCCATCAGCGCCTTGAAGAGCAGCCGGACTTCCCGTTCAAACTCGCCGTACGTCCGCCGTGGTGCAGACCTGCCATCCCAGATCTTACCCTTGTAGACACAGGGCTTGTCCAGCCAGAGATTGGGGATCCCCGGGGAGAGCTGGATAGACGAGAAGACCAGCTGACCGCCCCGGGCCACCATCATCTGGGTCATCTCGTACACGAACATCTGCACCATCTGCTTGATCTCATCGTACGGCATGCCCTCCATGTAGGGTGCAAGGAATGTAAGGAAGTTGTAATACCCCTGCCCCCCGGCAAAGTTCGTCTGGGCAGAGCCGAGTGCCTTGACTGCATGCAGGATTGCCACCTCAGCCCGTTTTGCCGGGCCGGCCACGGATGCTTTTGTTCCGTTGCCATCCGGCATCAGCCCGTAATAGAAGAAGTAACGCAGGTCCCAGTCCTGGCAGAACGGCCGGGTCCCGAAATACTCGAGATCGTGGATATGCATCTCCCCGGAGAGGTGGTGGTCGGCCAGGTCCGGCGGGAGCTGGAGCAGGTACTGCTCCTTTGAGATCTTGTCCGCTTTCTTCTTGTGGGAGGTTTCGGCATTCTCCTGCAGGTTTGCGTTATCGTGCGCTTCAAAACCTTTGCCCACATCGATCTGGTGTGCATCATAGACCGGTGTACCTACTCTTGTCGAAACATTGCGGTACTGGATCATGCCCTTTTCGAGCAGGGTTATATTGACAATCTCGCGGATGAGCGGGCCGGAAAGGGACTTGAGCCCCATATTCTTGATCCGGTTCTCGACCTCAAGGGCGATCTCCTGCGCAGTCTCCTCCGTTGCACCGTCATACCCGTAAAAAGTTTCGACAAGTTTGGTCTCCTCGACGATCTGGCTGACGATGCGCTGGCGGTCCCACTCGATGATATGACCATCGGTTGTGCGGACGTACGGGAGTGCCGGGACGGTGACTCCCTCAAATGTCAGCTGCTTGGTTTCCCGGCGGGCCATTATTCACCTGAGAGGAGCCGTGTTATGTGCTCTGTGTCCAGTTTACCCGCGGGGAACAGGTCCGCTGACGTGTAAAAATCATCACTCTTCCGGAGTACAGGGGCCTCGTTCACAAACACCCCGTTCACCCGGAGTTCCGTGAGAGATTCTGCTGAAGACAGGTCGCGCTCGCTGTAGTTAAGACCGCTCTTTTTCAAAAAATCTTTCAGCAGCTCGCAATTCGGGCAATGCTCAAGCGTATACACAATCAGTTGCGGACTTTTCGGCACAAAAAACACCCTCTCTGTCAGTAATCCCATTGGAAGTATGTGAATAAAAAAATCTTGGTTTGTGCATGCGGATCCTGTCAGTATTCTGGAGCGATTACCATTAGTAGGTGAATCGAGTAATAGTACCGTAATGGTAAGGGCGTTCGTTGCACTCGAACTTCCGGGTGAGATTAAGGACCGGCTGAAGGGAGCGCAGGAGAAGTTCCGCGACTGTTCGGCGCGCCTGACAATGGTTGAACCGGCCCTTATCCACATTACGCTCAAGTTCCTGGGGGACGTTGCGGAAAAAGATCTCCCGCAGGTGAGTGCCGCGCTCAGGAGCTTCTCGTTTTTGCCGTTTCCCGTAACCGTGGGGTCCGTGACGGTGAATAACGTAAAACGCCCGCATACCGTGTGGTGTACGGTCAGCGATGGGGGTGAGGGGAAAAAACTCTTCCATCTGGTTGAGGAGGTCCTTGCGCCGCTCGGTTTTGAGCGGGAAGCCCGGCAGTTCACCCCCCATGCAACGCTGGCGCGGGTGAAGGTACCCGATCCGTCACTCTTCACCGTCCTCCGCGCCATGGAGGGTAAGGGCTACGGTGAGTGCATGATACGGGGGATGAAACTCAAGAAGAGTACCCTTATGCCACGGGGCCCGGTGTACGAAGACCTGCTGGAGGTGGTGTGGTGAAGCGCCTTTTCCTTGAAGAAGACGTACTTGCAACCCTTCGCCCGACAGAGGAGGAGCGCGACCATGTCTGCGGCCTTGCGAAACGCCTGCTTGCATCGATAGAAGAGAGCGGGAAGGCCGAGGGAATGGTTGTGGGTTCCATCGCCCGGCATACCTGGCTGCGGGGCGACCGGGATCTCGATGTGTTCATGCTTTTCGATCCCTCCCTCTCCCGGGAGGAACTCGAATTGCAGGGCCTTGAACTCGCCCGTTCAATTGCCGGCGCCTATACTGACAAGTATCATGAAAAATATGCCGAACACCCGTACATCAACGCGAATATCGATGACGTGGATGTGGACCTTGTACCCTGCTATAAGGTCGAAAGTGCAACAAAAATCCAGAGCGCCGTGGACCGCACGCCGTTCCACACCCGGTATATCACGGACAAGATAAATGGCCTGATAGACGATGTGCTGCTGGTAAAGCGGTTTACCAAAGCAGGAGGGATTTACGGGTCCGACCAGATGACCGAAGGATTTTCCGGGTACCTGTGCGAACTGCTGGTCCTCCATTACGGCGGGTTCAACCCTCTTCTTGAAGCAGCTGCCGGGTGGCGGCCGCATATCATCATTGATATCGAACAGCATGCAGCAAAGACATTTGACGAACCGCTGGTCGTGATCGATCCCGTCGACCCGCGGCGTAATGTAGCGGCAGCGGTCTCTCTTGACAAAATGGCGGGATTTGTCGAGCTTGCCCGCGGGTATCTTGAATCCCCCTCTGATAAATTTTTTACCCATCCGCTTGAACGCTGCATTTTAAAGCAGGAACTTGCGGCCGTTATCCGGCAGCGGAAGACCTTCGTGTATGCGATCGTATTTGCCACGCCCCCGTATATCCCCGAAGTGGTTGTTCCCCAGCTGAAGCGGAGCCTGTTGTCGGTGCATGAACTCCTTGAGCGTAATGGTTTTGCTGTTCACCATGCGGGCTATGACATGCAGCCGGAGCATTGCATGTTCCTGTTCGAACTGCTTGCCGGTGAACTTCCTTCTGTCCGCAGACATGCGGGCCCACCCCTCTGGAACCGCGTCAATGCCGACAAGTTCCGGGAAAAACACCTTGCCGAACGGACTGCGGGACCCTATATCGACAAGGGAAGGTACGAGATGGAAGTGCTACGGGAATATACCACGGCAAAAAATCTGCTGTCATCACAGGAACTTCTCATGGCCGCGAGCCTGGGCAAGCATGTCCGGCAGTCTCTTGAGAGCGGGTGGACGCTTCTGGAAGGATCCGAATGCTGGCAGCAGGAGTTCGCACCGTTCATTGCCGGTTTCTTTGACCGGTGTTCCCCCCTTGTCAGGATACTGCGGAAACGGTAAGCCGGTTCTTGAATAATAACCAGCGTCCGAAAAAAGTTACTTTTTCGTATTTTTTCTGATCTTAACTGTCGCCAGTTTCTCGACAGCTGCCAGATCCGCACCCGTTCCCAGCGTAAGTTTGTGGTTCCTGACCGCACTGTCTACAAATCCCTTGCCAGCGGGTGTGCGGATAACCAGCGTGGTTGTACCGGGGGGGCTCCCGACCGCCCCTGCAGAAATATCTGAGAGTACTGCCGTAAGATCGGTGCAATAGTGACAGCCTTTCCGAATGCAGGTATCAAGTTCAGCGAGCGGGACTGTTGTCGTGCTGCCGTCCTGTTTTAAGATCTCGAGTTTTCCCTTTACATCCAGTTTGCGGATCTCGTGGGGATCGAGCTTGTACTGGGTCCGGAGTTTTCCCTGTATGAGCGCAGCATAATCGAAAGTCTCGGTACAGAAAAGACCGATTACAAGACGTATCGATTTTGCGTACGGTTTGAGGAGATCGTTCTCGCTCATGCGGATCCGTGCAAGTGCCTGGACTCCACAGGGAACGGCGACGACAGCGATGCGATGGAATTTCCGTTCCACAACGGCATTCTTGAGCGCTGCGAGCAGAGGGACCCACCAGCTGTAGCGGCTGCCCGCCTGCCGGATAAGGACGTCCGATCGGGTGATGACAACCGACGATGGTTTTAAGGTCCAGGGATCCTCGGTAACAGTCACGACCGCATCGATAAGTCCTTCATCAAGTGCATTGGCAAGAATTGCCGTGACAGCGCCGCCGCTCTGCCGGTGGGGGATGTCGAACGCAGCTTTTGCCGGTACCAGTTCAAGATATGTCCCCAGTGTATCGGCCGGCTGGTCGCAGGTCCGGGGGCACGCGGCATAACATGCCCCGCACGGGACATTATCGCTTGCCTGCTTGCAGTATCCTGTGGTTTGCGGACTCGTTACCATATCCCCTTCTGCAAAGGAGAGGGCGTCAGCAGGGCAGACTGCCACGCAGGCACCACAGCCCGAACATTTCCCGGTCTCCCAGACCTCGCTTTTCAAATCGAGATAACTTTTTTCTGCCATCGCTCTCACTCCCACGTATATTTGTTTGCAAACGGCCGTGCGCTTGCCGGGATGATCCGGGTATAGGTATCCGTGCGAAAACTACCGGAATCGATCCCGAACACTTGTGCAAAATCCATAATAATCGGCAGGATAGCCTCCCGCTCCTGACTGGTGATCGGTTGTTGTTTTGCGCCTACGCCGAGATTTTTCTCGTCAACCGTTCCCCGGATAATGATCTCTCCGCCATGGATACCGCTCCCGATACCCCGTTCGCTGACCGGGGGGAGGGTGTTAAGGCCAAGGACTATCAGGATCCCGCCTGCCATGTACTCGCCAAGGAATGCGCGTGCCGATCCCCCGACAACGAGTATCGGGCGTTTCTCCTGGTATTGTTTCATATGGATACCGCCGCGATAACCGATGTTGTCCCGGACATAGACCCGGCCACCCCGCATGCTGTGGGCTACGGCATCACCGGCGCTGCCATGGATAATGACCTTGCCGTTGTCCATGGTGTTGCCCGGGGCATGGTCGGCATTGCCGTTGACGATGATCGTCGGGCCGCTCATGAACATGGCAAGATCCCCTCCGGGAACACCATTTATTGTGATCGTCACGCCTTCTCCCCTGAGCCCGTCGCCGATGAACCGCTGGCCCAGAACATTGTCGATAACGATCTCTTTTGCACCAGCGGCAACAGCTTTGCGTATCTGCTGGTTGAGGGGAGTGTAATGGAGGTTCTTTGCATCGATGTGTAATGCTACCATATTACGCTCCCACTGTCTTCACATCGAGCACGTTCAGCAGTCCTTCGTCCAGCATGTATCCCCGGAGCCGGTCGCGGTTGCCCCGCAGGCTCTCGATGCAGTTGATGCCGGCAGCCCCCATCAGTTCAGCAAGTTCCAGAGTCCAGCCGTGGATCAGGTTCTCGACCTGGACTGCGCTGGTCTCGGGATCCAGGCGTTTTGTCAGCTCGGGTTTCTGGGTCGCAATACCCCATGCGCATACACCCCGGTTGCAGGTTCCGCATACCCGGCACCCCATGGCAACAAGGGCAGCGGTCCCGATATAGACGGCGTCCGCACCAAGGCAGATGATCTTTGCTACATCGGCACTCTGGCGGATACCCCCGCTGGCAATGATGGAGACCTCGTTCCTGATTCCCTGGCTGCGGAGCTTGGCATCCACACTTGCTATGGCTGCTTCTATGGGGATACCGACATTGTCCCGGAAAACGATCGGTGCTGCACCGGTCCCGCCGCGGAACCCGTCAATAACAACAGCATCGGCAGATGACCGCGCAATCCCGGCAGCGATTGCTGCCACATTATGGACTGCGGCGATCTTGACAAAGACCGGTTTTTTCCATTCGGTTGCCTCTTTCAGGCCGTGGACAAGCTGTTTGAGGTCCTCGATACTGTAAATATCATGGTGGGGGGCGGGGCTGATCGCATCACTGCCCTCAGGGATCATCCGGGTGCGGGCCACATCAGTGCCTATCTTCTCTCCGGGAAGGTGTCCCCCGATACCTGGTTTTGCACCCTGCCCGATCTTGATCTCGATTGCAGCCCCCCGTTCGAGATAATTGATGTCCACGCCGAAACGGCCCGATGCGACCTGGACGATGATATTTTTCTGGTACGGGTAGAGTGATGCATGGAGGCCGCCTTCGCCCGTACCCATAAACGTACCCAGCCGGCTCACGGCCCTGGCAAGGGCTGTCTGGGCGTTCAGGCTGATGGCACCGTAACTCATGTGCCCGATCATGATAGGGGTCTCGATCTGGAGGTTGGGGGCGAGTTTTGTTAACAGTTCCGCGTCCCCGTTCCTTGTTTCCCTGAGCGCAAGTGACGTGGGTTTTTTACCGAGGTATGTACGAAGCTCCATGGGTTCCCGGAGCGGGTCTATGCTGGGGTTTGTGACCTGGCAGGCATCGAGTACGAGCCGGTCGAAGATCATGGGATAGGGGAGGGCATTTCCCATGCCGGCGATGATAATCTTGCCGGTTTTTGCCTGGTTGAAGATGTTTTCCCGGACCTCGCGTGTCCATACCGGGTGGCTCCGGTAATCCGTGGGTTTCTCATGTATACTGATGGCGTCCCGGGGACAGAATGCAGTGCAGCGGTGGCAGGCAACGCAGTTACGGGAATTGATGCGGACCTTATCGCCATCCATGCGATAAACCCCGTAGGAACAATTTTCGATGCACCGGCCGCAGAGCATGCATTGTTCGGGATCGATCGTAACTTTATACCGGAGGGGGATAGTGCCAAGGCTCATGCAACGACCCTCCCGATCACGGGTTCACCGGCTTTTGGCATGGTTACATTTTCTATGTCCGGATCTATCGTGCGGATGGCTGCCTCTTCGCTGGATATGAAGAGCCGGTCCCCGTGTTCAGCGGAGACGAGCGGACGGAGTTTGATGCGGTCGGTGAAACCCACGAGGGAATTTTCATTGGCAACGCAGATCGCGAACGGGCCGTTCATCATTGCAGAACCATAGGCCAGCCGGATGGCCCGGTTCAGTTCCTGTTCTTTCGCCGGCATATGGTCAATCTCATCCCAGAACGGGGGGGCAAGCGCCCGCACGGCCATCTTTTCGGAAAGCCCGTGTTTCCTGACCAGCAGGTCAACGAGATATGCCACAACCTCCGTATCGGTATACATGGTGCACTTGTACCCATAGCTTTCGATATAGCGCCTGTTGGTACCGTAGGACGTGATCTCTCCGTTGTGCACGACGCTCCAGTTCAGGAGATTGAACGGGTGTGCTCCTCCCCACCAGCCGGAGGTGTTGGTCGGGTACCGGTTGTGGGCAAGCCAGAGATATCCCTGATAATCCTCAATCCGGTAAAAGTTGGCCACGTCTTCCGGCCAGCCGGCAGCTTTGAAAACTCCAAGGTTTTTTCCGGAAGAGAAGATCAAGGCTCCATTCCTCTCTGAGTTTACTTTCATGACGAGGTGGGTGACGATGTCTTCATCAGGTGTGGTACTTTTGGGCATCAGGCTGCGGTCCGGCCGGAAGAAATATCTCCAGGGTGTGTGGACTTTGCGCAGGTTCGGTTGTACGCAGGTCTTGATCTGTTCGTCATGAACAATCGTACCCCACTTTTCCAGCAGGGTGTCAATTGCCCCTTTGTTCTCGCGTATATTATCAAAAAAGACATGCAGGGCAAAGTAGTCCTTATAATCGGGATAAATCCCGTAGGCGACATACCCGGCACCTTCTCCGCTGCCCCGCTCGTCCATCATGGCGAGTGAATCCCTGATCTTTCCGCCGTCCATGAGCTGGCGGCGCCGGTCAATTACACCAATAATACCACACATATTATCACAATGGAGATTGATCCTGTACTGTTGAACATTTGTTCACGATTATAAGAATATTCATTCAGTTAATTTAGTTCAATAGGTATAAATATGATTGGGTGGAACATGTCTTCCAGTATGTCAGCAGATGCAACAAAGATGCTCAAGAAAATCGAGGCGGATAAAGTAAAATTTATCCGGCTTCAGTTCACGGATATTCAGGGGATGCCTAAAAACGTCTCGATCCCTACTATCCAGGCGGAGAAAGCGCTCACGGAAGGGATCTGGTTTGACGGGTCTTCCATTGAAGGATTTGCCAGGATAGAAGAATCTGACATGATCTTAAAGCCTGATCCGGGTACTTATGCAGTCCTTCCCTGGAGGCCTCAGGAAGGAAAGGTTGCCCGGTTCATCTGCGATATCCAGACGTACGGCAACAAGTCTTTTGATGGAGATCCCCGCTACATCCTGCGCAAGACAATGGCTGAAGCAGCCAAGATGGGCTACACATTCAATACCGGGCCTGAGCTGGAGTTTTTCCTGTTCAAGATGTACGAGGGTACACCCACTACTGAGTTTGAAGATCACGGTGCATACTTTGATCTCGCCCCTACGGACTCCGCAGAAGATGTACGGCGGGATGTTGTCCTTGCCCTGAGTGACATGGGCTTTGAGATTGAAGCCTCCCACCACGAGGTCGCTGACAGCCAGCACGAGATCGATTTCAAGTATGGCGATGCCCTCACTACTGCCGACCGTGTGATCACCTTCAAGTTTGCAACCAAGTCCATTGCCCTGCAGTACGGACTCCATGCCTCCTTCATGGCCAAGCCGATTGCCGGTATCAATGGCAGCGGCATGCACACCCACGGGTCACTTGCGAAGAACGGCAAGAATGCATTCTATGATGCCAATGCCGAACTGCAGCTCTCTGACACCGCGATGTACTATATCGGCGGTATCCTGAAACATGCAAAGGCTATCACCCGTGTTGCAAATCCGACCATCAACTCGTACAAGCGGCTCGTTCCTGGCTACGAAGCACCCTGTTATATTTCCTGGAGTGCAGCAAACCGCTCTGCCCTTGTCCGTGTTCCCGCAGCCCGCGGCAACAGCACCCGTTGCGAGTTCCGCAGCCCGGATCCGATGTGCAACCCCTACCTCACGTTTGCCTGCATGCTTGCAGCGGGTTTGGACGGCATCAAGAACAAGATTATGCCGCCGGAATCGACGAATACCAATATCTATCATCTCAATGCAAAAGACCGCAAGAGACTTCATATCGAGATGCTGCCGGCAAGTCTTGGTGAAGCGAATGCAGCGCTCCTCAAAGATGAGGTGATCTGCAACACACTTGGCGACCATGTGGTTACCAATCTCTCGCGTATTGCTGAGATGGAAACCGATGCCTTCCGGCTCGCGGTCCACCCGTGGGAACTGAACCGGTACCTGGCAACCTATTAATTTTAAAAAAAAATTTTCGAACAATCGGTGATTTTCGGACTTGTAATCCCGTAAGGATCGGCCGATCGTTCTGCAAAAACGTTCCCGATATGTTCCCGGAGATAAACAGGTAGTGGATACGAAATCTCCACCCCTCGCGAATATTCTCTGGTGACAGCCTGGGACATGTACGGATCGATCGATCACCATACAAACAGATAACGGTGATTACGATGGCAATGGATACAGGTATTACCTGCTGGTTGATGGTCTCGGCAGTACTCGTTATGCTGATGACCCCGGGAGTCGGCCTTTTCTATGGCGGACTGGTACGAAAGAAGAATTTTATTTCGATGATTGCCCTCTCCTTCGTCTGCCTTGCACTTGCGAGTGTCCAGTGGATGATGATTGGGTACTCTCTTGCGTTCGGACCTGATGTGGGCGGGGTCATCGGAAATCTGGATTATTTTGGTCTTGCAGGCGTGAGTGCAGATGCCGGGACCGGGACATATCCGCCTCTTGTTTTCATGATATTTCAGCTCTTCTTTGCGGCGGTGACCATAACGATTGTCACTTCAGCTGTTGCAGAGCGGATAAAACTCTCCTCTTTTATCGTATTCTGTCTTGTCTGGCTGACGTTTGTCTATTGTCCGCTGGCCCATTGGGCATGGGGTGGCGGCTGGGCACAGGAGATGGGACTTATTGATTTTGCCGGGGGGACGGTGGTTGAGATCTGTTCGGGTTTTGCCGCCCTTGCCCTCGCCCTTGTCATACGACGTCGCGCCGGCTTTGGGGAACATGCGCTTGAGCCACACAATATCCCGATTGCGCTGCTCGGCGCCGCGCTTCTCTGGTTCGGCTGGTTCGGGTTCAATGCGGGAAGTGCCCTGGCGCTCAACACCAGCGCAGTGATAGCGTTTGTCAACACGAATTCCGCAGCTGCGGCCGGTGCCCTTGCATGGATGTTTGCGAGCTGGTACCGCGGCAAGCCCAGTTCTCTGGGAATGGTGAGCGGGGCAATTGCCGGGATGGTTGCGATAACTCCTGCCGCTGGATTTGTCACGCCTCTTGTTGCAATGCTCATCGGTACAGTAGCTGGAGTACTCTGTTATTACATGATGCTCGTCCGGATATCAAAGAAACTTGATGAAAGTCTCGACGCGTGGGCAATCCACGGCATGGGCGGGTTATGGGGAACACTAGCAACCGGTATCTTTGCGGCAGCAGCGATCGGGGGATTTTCCGGGTTGATAGAAGGAGACTCCGCCCAGTTCCTTGTAAACGCCTTTGTCGCATTTGCTGCGCTCGGCTATGCTTTCATTGTCACCTGGATCATAGGCACAGTGATTGATCGCACGCTCGGGCTCCGCGTTACCGAAGAGGAAGAGTATGTGGGGCTTGATATCTGTCAGCATGGTGAACGGGCATAATGGGGATTCCTGTCGTTTAAAGGGGAAATTCTTTTTTTTTACGGTGAATGTTCCTCCGGGTTGCATAGCCGATAAACCCCGGATACTGCAGGACCGTGAAGCGAACACTTTCCGGAACACGATTCTCATCGTACGCCAGGTTGATATCTGAGAATGCAGGAAACCGGATATGGATCTGAAGATCGCCATCTTCCAGCATGTCCCAAACGAGCCATCAGGATATTTCGAAACGATCTTCCATGACAGCGATATACCGTTTGAATATATCCGGCTGTACGACGCTTATGAAGTTTCCCCCATCCGGGACGCTTCTCACCTTGTGTTTATGGGGGCCGATGAGTGTCAATGAGGAAGAAAAATAACCATGGCTGAAACAGGAGAAGGAACTCATCCGGCGATCCGTGAAAGCCCGGCAGAAAGTACGGGGGATCTGTCTGGAGGCACAGCTGATTGCATCCGCTCATGGCGCACGGGTGTACCCGTTCGTACAGGAGGTTGGGTGGCACCCGCTGGACCGGGCGATCAACGCAAACGGCATATTATCCTCATTCCCGGCACAGTTTCATGTTTTCCAGCTCCACGGGGAAACATTTGAAATTCCCTGCCGGGGCCGCCTGCTCGCGTACGGGAAGAATGTCCGTAACCAGGCATTCGCGTGCTGGAATGCACTCGGCCTCCAGTTCCATCTGGAGATGACCGATACGATCATCAGGGAGTGGTCAAAAGATCTCCGGAAACACCAGCAATCAGTGATCGCCCGGGACACTTCCCGGTATCTTGCGGAGAGCAACCGGCTTTGCCGGCTGGTGGCAGAGGATTTCATCAGCAATGGCGTTTACGGATAGATCATTTTTTCATTACCGGGTTTCCCGCTTTTTAAAAGGCTTGTCCATGACCCCCGGTATGCTGCCTGTTCATTTCTTTGGCCATGTCATGAAACCCGGGGAGCTTGGTTGCTCTGGTATGGATGAGGGGTACTGCTCTTAAGCGATCACCGACAGATCTAAAAAGAGAGATTTGAACAACATTTGGCCGGAAAAAATTCTTTGTTCTGAAAAGAAAGTCCGGGGTGCTATGATCGCCAAAGCGTCTGCTATGCAGGAAACCGTTAGGAAAATACTTATCTGCCCTATTCACCGGTTATCATATTTTTTATCATTGAAATTTCTCCAGGACATCTATTACTCTTTCGCTCATACACAATGTTCTTAAGCGTAGGAATACAACTTCCTTCCTATAATTGTGCAAATTTACAAAATCCAAAATCGATGAGGGCGGTTGAGAAAGGGCAGTTTGATGGGAAACCTGTTTCCGGATTTATCCTCCGATATTGGTTTTCCGGAGGGGAATCTCTCTGCCGGATTCCGGTCTTAAGGTTGATTTAAGAATCAGGAAAATGATGTAAATCTGTTTACAGGTGAAATGAATGGCAATTGATACAGGAGCAACAGCATGGATCCTCGCTGCAACGGCGCTCGTCATGATCATGACGCCGGGCGTAGGACTATTCTATGGTGGTCTTGTCCGGAAGAAAAACTTCATCAACATGATCACCCTGTCGTTCGTTGCCTTTGCACTCGTCAGCATCCAGTGGGTGCTGTTCGGGTACTCGCTCGCATTCGGTCCGGATGTCGGCGGGTTCATCGGCAACTTAGAGTATCTCGGACTGAATAACGTGGGCATGGAGCCCGGCCCGTATAGTGCGGCTATACCGGGTCTCCTCTACATGGTCTTCCAGCTCGTGTTTGCAACGGTGACCATGGCAATCGTGACCTCGGGATTTGCCGAGCGGATCAAGTTCAGCTCGTTTCTTGTCCTCGCGGTACTCTGGACCACGATTGTCTATGACCCGCTGGCCCACTGGGTCTGGGGTGGCGGCTGGACCT
>JBAVWM010000131.1:0-2934 GCA_049697815.1 Methanoregula sp.
AAGACGTCCAGGTGGGCATCTTTATGGCACTTGAGAAGCGTGTCCCGGACCAGATCGGTCACGGCCTCACGTGTTAGCTCGGTCCCGTCCAGCGTTGCGCCGAAGATGGTCTCGCCGGGTTTCGGGGGCCGGATATCGCGGCTCATGCTGACCGTTTTATTGATGACATACGACATGCCCGTCTCAAGGCTTACACCGGTAAGAATACACTTTGTTGTGGTATTTCCCATCTCGACAGATGCAACGATGAAATAGGGGCTGTTCTTGTATTCAGGTATCTGCATCCCGGGCCCATGGGAGATGGATGGCGGCGGGGGGCTTTCAACGATATGGGGTTTTTGCTTGATAAAACGGGATAAAAAACCAGCACACATGTGATCCGTTTTTTCTTTTTATCTCTCCTTATACGTTTCGATTTTAGCACCGGCGGTACAACAGGGACGTTGTTTTCTCTCACAGGAAAACGACAACGATTATATTTCAGCAGGGATACTGGCCAAACAGCCTTTTCCCGGGGAAAAATCGTCTCTTGTGTCCGACGCTCCCGGGAGCATGCAGGTATGCTTCCGTTGCCGGGGCGTCCCCCGGAAGCGATACCCCATGAAAAAGCGAGCAAAAAATCAAGAAAAAAATGTTCCAGGGCTGGATCCGGGCAAGAATGAAGGAGGGAGTCAAGGGACTCCCCCTTGGCAGCCTCCCCCTCAGGGGACGTGAGGGGGCACACGCACAATACCGGCAGTATCTTCATGCTTTGATTACCTGCAGAAAAAAATTACTTTTTTTGCTTTTTCTGCAGCTGCTTTACCATGCGTGCCTGGATGCCGAAGTAATGGGAAACACCAATGGCATGGCACTGGTCGATGGAAGCACTGTCAAAGGAGACAAGGTCGCTTGAGTAGATTGCACACGGGGAACTCCTGCCCAGCACCCTCACGCTTCCCTTGAAGAGCTCCAGGTCCACCTTCCCGTTCACCCGCTGCTGGGTGGTATCGATAAAGGCGTTCAGGGCACTGTAGAGCGGTTCATACACGAGCCCTTTGTAGGCCAGCTCGGACCACTTGTCATCGACCATCCGCTTGAAAACAAGTTCCTGCCGGGTAAGGACGAGGGCTTCAAGGTCATGGTGGGCAGCAAGGATGACCGTTGCAGCAGGGTGTTCGTAGTTCTCCCGCGCCTTCAGGCCGAGGATACGGTCCTCGATCATATCGTTCCGCCCAATCCCGTGCTTTCCGGCCATCTGGTTCAGGTTCTGGATCAATGCGTAACCCGGCATTTTCTTCCCGTTAAGTGCAACCGGGATGCCGGTCCGGAATTCGATGCTCAGTTTTTCGGGTTTGGCCGGGGCTTTTTCCGGAGATACGGTCCACAGATAGATCTCTTCCGGGGGGTGATACGCGGGATCTTCAAGTTCGCCGCCCTCAATGCTCCGGCTCCAGCAGTTCTCGTCCATGCTCCAGGGCTTGTCTTTCCTGACCGGGACCGGGATCTTGTGTTTTTTTGCGTAATCGATCTCCCAGTCACGGGTGAGGTTGAGTTCGCGGATCGGTGCAACAACTTCGAGCCCGGCCCCGCGGATGATGAAATCGAACCGGAGCTGGTCGTTTCCGTTCCCGGTACAGCCATGGCCGATCGCGGTCGCACCCTCTTTCTTTGCTACCTTTACCACTTCTTCTGCAATGAGAGGGCGGGCAAGGGACGTTCCCATGGGATACCCTTCGTACGACCCGTTTGCCTTTATTGCCGGAAAAATGTGCTCTTTGACAAATTTTTCCCGGGCATCAATAGTGTAGTGCCGGTCGGCAAGTTTTCGTCCTTTTTCTGTGGCACTATCGATCTCTTCATCGCGCTGGCCGACATCGACGGCAACCGTCACGACGCGATCGTATTCATACCGTTCCTTTAAAAGCGGGATGCATATGGAGGTATCAAGCCCCCCGGAATATGCAAGAACAATTGTACCTTTTCCCATAATCTTTCTCCCGTTGGGTCTTCTCCAGTAGTACTATGCCGTTTCAGCATATATGTTCAGTTCAGGGCGGGGAGCTATGCTCTGTGAGAAATGGAGTGACAGCAATCCGTCCCTTCCGTAGACAAAAAACAAAAAAAAGTTGTTCAGGCAGATAATCCTGAACGGCCGGGTATTGCCTGTTTACTTGGTGACAATGACCGTTCCTGTTGTCTCCGGCTGGAACACGGTCTTATAGTCGAAGTAACCCTCTTTGTCAAAGGTGACATTCAGTGGAGTTCCGTAGGGAATCGTGTACGTGTCCATACCGCCGAAGTACTTCTGGTTCTGAACGTCGATTGCCTGAATTGCATGGGGATAGCGCGGGTCATTGTTAATCCAGGTGACCCTTCCGCCGACCGGGATATACACGGTCGTGCCGGGAGTAATTGTCAGGTCAGAGGTGAAGGTAACTGTTTTGAAGGGCTGGGGGGTTGGTGTCGGGGTCGGCGTTGCGTTCGGGGTTGTGTTCACGACAACCACGACAACTTTTTCCTTCTCGACCACGACAACTTCCTTGGTCGGTTCCGGAGTGACAACCTTTACTACAACAACCGTCGGTGCCGGCGTCGGGGTCGGCGTGGCAGGCTGGGATGTGCATCCCGCGAGCAGAATCCCGATAGCCAGGATTGCGATAACAACAAAAATTTTCTTCATGCATCTTTTTTTGTTATTTCGGTATATAAGCATATTCAATTATTTGTACCCGGATCGCTGGATAAACCCTGTTGTATGAGTGCGAATTGGGTTGTCAAAATCCCAAAAAAAAATGGACAATCGGAATTTTACGCCGTAATTACTTCAGATAATGGCTTATTGGCTCCAGCGTGATCTTCTCGCGCTTGACCGCATCGATGGCAAGCGCTGCCGCCCGCGCTGCCTGAAGGGTAGTGATGTAGGGTATCTGGAAGTCCACTGCCGCACGCATG
>JBAVWM010000132.1:0-1771 GCA_049697815.1 Methanoregula sp.
GGCTGTACCAAGAACCTCCCCGTCTTTCCGGAGCTCGATCCGCATCCGCTCCTCAATGGAAAAACCCCGGGGCAGCGACCTGATGAACGGGAGGGCCTCAGAAGGTTCGAGGTCCGCAAGAAATCCCACCTCGCCCCAGTTGACCCCGAGAAGAGGGGCCGGACGGTCCATCTGCTGGACTGTCCGGAGGATCGTCCCGTCCCCTCCGACAACGATGACGGCATCGGCCTTTGCACCGGCAAGCGGGACGCCTTCCGCGCCCAGCGACGATGCCGTATCGCGGTCGAGGATCACATCGCACCCGTCCTTTGTCAGCATGGCGCTGATCTGTTCGGTAAATGCCAGCGCGTCGCGGTTGTCTATGCGTGAAACAAGCAGGACTCTCACAGAGGTCACCTCAGGTATTCGATGACCTTGTGGTGCAGCACATCATTGGTAGCCACAAGGCAGCGCCCGACCGTCACTTCATCGGGAAACTGTATCTCATTCCCGTTTGTGTCAGAGACCCTGCCGCCGGCCTCGGAGCAGACCAGCATGCCCGCCGCGGCATCGGTGACGCGGAGGGTCCCCCGGAGGTCGATGAACCCGTCTATCCTGCCGGCGCCGATATAACAGAGCTCGAGCGCGGAGGCGCCAAGGAGCCTCCAGCGCCGGATCTTCTGGCCGAGCTGCATCACCCGCGTGGGATCGAATTTTCTCCCGTACACACTCATCGCGCATTCGTCCAGGGTACTCACCATGGAGACCCGGATGGGCTTGTTATTACACCGGGCAAAACGCCCTTGTTCTGCTGTGAAGGTCTCACCATTCGCAAGGTTCCGGACAAACGCCTTCTTTGTATACCCCCCTTCCGCATAGGCAATGGACAGGGCATAAAACGGGATACCGGCAACAGCGTTGAACGTCCCGTCAACCGGGTCTAAGAAGATCGTGCCACGTTCGCCATCAAGCGTGACTTTCCCTGCCTCCTCACTGATAAGGAGCGAACAGAGCGGATGCTCGGCAAGGTATTCAAGCACGCAGTCTTCGGCAACCTGGTCGATCAACTTGGTCGGCGTCAGGTCTGCCCCCATATGGACCGTTTCGCCACCCGCCGTTGTCCCGACGAGATCGCGGATGCTCTCTTCCACCAGGTTTCCTATCTGGCCACATGCAGAGAAAAAATCCATGGTTCCGGTAACCCTCGTTTTATACTGGTATCTGTGTCAATGCTGTATTTATGTAAGGCAATAGAGATAAATTACTAACGCGGTTATAAGGTAATGACATTTGTGGATTGGTTGCCATGAAGGAACAGACAGAAATAGGAAAGATCAAGGAAGGACGCTATATCGTTATTGAGGACGAGCCGTGCAGGGTTGTCGGCATCGCAACATCAAAGCCCGGCAAGCATGGGGCTGCCAAAGCACGTATCGATGCCGTGGGGATCTTTGATGGGGTAAAACGCTCGATCGTATCTCCGGTATCTGCCAAGACGTACGTCCCTGTTGTTGAGCGCAAGAGTGGCCAGGTCCTCTCCATTACCGGGAACATGGCGCAGCTTATGGACATGAAGGACTTCACCAACTTCGAAGTCACCATTCCGGAAGAGAAGAAAGGTTCCATTGAAGTCGGCAAGGAATACATGTACATCGAATCCATGGGAAAGAAAAAATTCGACTGATTTTTTTAAAGATATCCCCCTCTATCCCTTTTCATGGAATGTGCAGGATATCGTCCACTGGACATAATCACGGTACTTCCAATAATAGCAGATTTTCCCTTCGCGTGA
>JBAVWM010000133.1:0-4006 GCA_049697815.1 Methanoregula sp.
CTCCAGGTCAAGGAGATCAAAATTAAAGTGATCCTCTATAACCTCTCAAGATTGATCTTGACAATCTCGCTTTTGATTTTCATTGAGGGTTTCTACAGAGCCGAAAAACCACAGATTGAGATAATAACTGACTTAAATCTTGATTGGCAACAGGGAGAAGTTACAGCTTTTCGAAATTTAATCGTTGCACGAAATATTGGAACTAAACCGGTGATTTTCTCATCAGCATATATCGGAGAATTCATTGAAACCGAAAGACATTGGTGGGAACATTTTTTTTTAAACAACGAAAAGGAGTATCATAGGTAGGACAACACCTCCCACGAAGATTAAAGAATGGTAAAGAAATTTTAAGGGGGGATTGCCTTGAAATTGAAATATCGTATGAAGAATTGTATGAAGCATTTGGCGATTCTCCAAAAAATAAATTGGTAGCGATTTTTGTTGATAAAATTGGGAATGTTTATCAGAGCAAACCATTTTGGAGCACGGAATTCTGCTAATTTTTAAAATCGTAATTTTTCGCCTGATCACTTTTTTGTGATGGGGGCTCTAGACCCCCATACCCCCGGTTACGAGGGTTATCACCCCCCACGGCGGTTCTGAATGGTTGAAATGAATATTTTCACGTGTCTTGAAGAAAACAACGTAGCCCTGCCGTACCTTGGAGAAGCCCTGATGGGGGGAATTATCGTTAATCCAGATTATTTTCCCGCTCATGAAAAATCCGGAATGAGACCGCTGATCAAAATAGATTCAAAAAAAGTGAAACTCTTCACTTCGCCGCCAGGATCGGTTTGAGGAACTCGCCCGTATAGCTCCCCTTCGTTCCCGCAACCTTCTCCGGCGTCCCGGTCGCGATGATCTCCCCGCCGGCATCCCCGCCTTCCGGCCCAATATCGATGAGGTGGTCGGCAGACTTGACAACATCGAGGTTGTGCTCGATGACGATCACGGTGTTGCCTTTCTCCACGAGGTCGTCGAGCACCTTGATGAGCTTCTTGGTGTCGTCGAAGTGGAGGCCGGTCGTAGGCTCGTCCAGGAGGTAGAGGGTCCTGCCGGTCGCACGCTTCGCAAGCTCCCGGGTGAGCTTGATCCGCTGCGCCTCGCCGCCGGAGAGGGTCGTCGAGCTCTGGCCGAGCTTGATATAGTCGAGGCCGACCCGGGAGAGGGTCTCGAGCTTCGTCCTGATGGACGGGATGTTCTCGAAGTGCTTCATCGCCTCTTCGACGCTCATATTGAGGACATCTGCGATGGACTTGCCCTTGTACAGGACATCGAGCGTCTCGCGGTTGTACCGGGTGCCCTTGCACTCCTCGCACTCGATGTACACGTCGGGGAGGAAGTTCATCTCGATCTTGATGAGGCCGTCGCCCTCGCACGCCTCGCACCTGCCGCCCCGGATGTTGAACGAGAAGCGGCCCGGCTTGAAGCCACGCATCTTGGCCTCTTTCGTCCCGGCAAAGACCGTGCGGATCTCGTCAAAGACTTTGGTGTAGGTCGCGGGGTTGGACCGCGGGGTCTTGCCGATCGGGGACTGGTCGATGACGATGACCTTGTCGATCTCGGCGTCGAAGACGATCTTGTCGTGCTTCCCGGACTGCTCCCGGGACTTGTTGATGATTTGCATCATCCCCTTGTAGAGCGTCTCGTACACGAGGGTTGACTTCCCGCTCCCCGAGACGCCGGTGACGACCGTGAGGAGGCCGATCGGGAACTTCGCGGTGATGTTCCTGAGGTTGTTCTCCCGGCAGCCCTTGATCGTGATGTACCGCTTCGGGGCCCGTCGCTTCTTCGGGACATCGATCTTCTTTGCCCCGCAGAGGTACTGGCCGGTGAGAGACTTTTTGTTCTTCTCGATCTGCTTCGGGTTTCCTTCCGCCACAATGTGGCCGCCGTGCATCCCGGCGCCCGGGCCCATATCGATGACATGCTCCGCGGACCGGATCATGTCCTCGTCGTGCTCGACCACGAGCACCGTGTTCCCGAGATCCCGAAGGGTCCGCAGCGTCTCGATGAGCTTCCGGTTGTCGCGCTGGTGGAGCCCGATGGAAGGCTCGTCCAGGACGTACAGGACGCCCATCAGGTTCGAGCCGATCTGGGTGGCGAGCCGGATCCGCTGCGCCTCCCCACCCGAGAGCGTCCCGGCGTTCCGGGAGAGTGTGAGGTACCCGAGGCCGACCTTCTCCAGGAAGTCGAGCCGGGACCGGATCTCCTTGATGATCTGGGTCGCGATCCCGGTCTCCTTTGCGGTCAGCTTCAGGTCCCGGAACAGCGCAGCGCTCTTTGCGACCGGCAGGTCGGTGACATCGATGATGGACTTCCCGTCGATCCGGACGGCCAGTACCTTGTCCTTGAGCCGCCTGCCGTGGCAGGACGGGCAGTCGGAAACCCGCATGTAACTTTCGAGCTCGCGCTTCCGCCAGTCCGACTGGGTCTGGGCATAGAGCCGGGCTGTCTGGGGAAGGAGCCCTTCCCATTCCCCCGTATGCGACCATTCGGCGTCGCCGCCTTTCATGCTCATCGAGAACTTCATCCGCTTCGAGGACCCGAACATCAGCGCTTCGTACTGTTCCTTCGTGAGGTCCTTGATGGGCGTAAGGGGCGAGAAGCCGTAGTTCTTCGCGAGCGTTGCGAGGTACTGGCCCCGGAATCCGTCCATCGGATTGCGGTACGGGGCAACGGCGCCGTCCGCCAGGCACCGCTCCTTGTCCGGGATGATGAGGTCGGGGTCGAACTCCATCCTGACCCCGAGGCCGTGGCACTCCTCGCAGGCACCGAACGGGCTGTTGAACGAGAACATCCGCGGCTGGAGCTCCTCGAACGCCATCCCGCAGACCGGGCACGCCATGAGGGACGAGTAGGTGGACTCTTTCTCATCCTCGCCCGCAACGAGAACGAGCCCTTCGGACTTCTTCAGGGCGTTCTCGACTGCCTCCGCGAGCCGGGTGCGGTCGGAGGATTCGAGCCTGTCGATGACGATCTCGATGTCCTGTTTTTTGTACCGGTCGAGGTTGATCTCCTCATCGGTCCGGATGATCTTTTTGTTGACCCGGACCCGGGCGTAGCCTTCCTTGTTGAGGTCCCTGAGGAGCTGTTGGTATGTCCCCTTTTTCTGCCGCACGATGGGCGCGAGGATCGTGACCTGGCCCGGGTGCTCGGCCGCGATCTGGTCAGCGATCTTATCCGGGGTCTGGGCGGCGATGGGGATGTTGTGCTCGGGGCAGTACGGCGTGCCGATCCTGGCGAAGAGGAGGCGGAGGTAATCGTAGATCTCGGTGATGGTCCCGACCGTGCTGCGGGGGTTCTTGGAGGTGGTTTTCTGCTCGATGGAGATGGCAGGCGAGAGCCCCTCGATGGAGTCTACGTCCGGCTTGTGCATGACCCCGAGGAACTGGCGTGCGTAGGTGGAGAGCGACTCGACATACCGGCGCTGGCCTTCCGCGTACAGCGTGTCGAACGCGAGCGTCGATTTGCCGGAGCCCGAGACGCCCGTGATGACGACGAGCTTGTCCCGGGTGATCGTGACGCTGATATTTTTGAGGTTGTGCTGGCGGGCACCTTTGATGATAATATCTTTCATCTTTTCGTGGGGGACTGATTGGTGCCGGGTATTAAAGAGGTAAGGGATGGGGTAAGAAAGTGAAGTGGGGGCTTACCGCAATAGACTGAGCGGATAAATTAAGCTCGGGGTAAGCGAGCAAATTGAGTTCGAGTTGGAAGATGTATATGAAGAAGGGTCTCAAGCTTATCATTTGATAAAAAACCGATTCTTTTTCCTCGATGACCAATATCAGTTGTAGCATACGGCCGTATCAGAGAATATTCTTCAGAACCCTGTTCAATTATTCGAATATCATAATTATACTCAGAAATTCTGCTAATAATAGCAAGATCACCATCATGAGCTAGACCGGTATAACGATACTTTGGGGTTCCAAGACGAAAATCAACATTATTCCCCGCTTCGAAAACGCGGGCAGGAAGAAAAGGGGGAGATAGGACC
>JBAVWM010000134.1:0-6221 GCA_049697815.1 Methanoregula sp.
GAGGGGAGGAACGGGATATCCTTGAGATCGGGACGATCGAGCGACATGAGCTGCATCAGGTCAGCCATGCCTATCGGGTGACCTACCCGGTAGATCATATCGGGAGTGGCACCCAGCTTCTTCTCAAGCATATGGCAGGTGTTGTCGCGCGCAGAGCATTCCATCTCAATCCGGACAGGCCGGCCCCGTGCCCGCTGCTCCATGAACTCTTCTACGGTTGTGAGGAGATCTGACGCATCATCCACTTCGATCTCAAGATCTGCATCTCTTGTGATCCTGAACGGATAAGCGGCTATCACCTCCAGTCCCGGAAAGAGCATATCGAGATGTGCTGCAATAATTTCTTCAAGGTAGATCAGGTGTACTTCATGGTCGTTGGAATGTATACCTGAATCCGGAGACGGAATCCGAACCAGCCGCGGGAACTGGTTTGTCGGGACTTTGACCCGGGCAAAATACTCCTTTTTTTCCGGATCGCGGACGATAATGGCGAGATTGAGGGAAAGGTTGGAGATGAAGGGAAACGGGTGGGAACTGTCAAAGGCAAGCGGGATCAGGACCGGAAAAACCTCATTGACAAAGAACGCATGCATTGATTCTTTCTGCATTTCGGAAAGGTGGGCATACATATGAATATGGATTCCCGATGCATCGAGCTCCGGCAGGATCTCATCATGCCATGTCGCGTACTGGGCATCAAGTTCCGGGATAAGTCTTTGCCGTATTGCACCCAGCTGCTGCCCGGGTGTCATGCCATCAGGCGGGGATTTCAGGACACCTTTTGTAAGCTGGCGCTGGAGACCGGATACCCGGATCATGAAAAATTCATCGAGATTATTGGCAAAAATGGCGAGGAACTTCACGCGTTCCAGCAAAGGGTGACTCTCATCCCGGGCCTCATCCAGCACATGCCGGTTGAATCGTATCCAGCTCAGTTCCCGGTTGATATAAAACAACGGTTTCTCAGCGGGTTGGTGTGGGGTATCCATAATCAGCATCCGCGTACCTATGATGGGAATAGACCGGTGGTTACCGGTATGTTACCTGTAATGATAGTTCTGGCGTAAATATATTCTTGCCTTTCCAGGACGCCGTTGTTGATATACCGGCATACCTGTTGAAAACGGCATCATTGATGAAAAAAGGGAACAGGATCGCACCCTCGTGGTATCAGCCGTTGAAGTTATGGAACCGGTAGCAATTGTCGATAAACTCCTGCTTTCGGGACTCGCTCGGGTTGGTCGGCGGCCGCAGGTACCCGATCGCGGGTGTCTGCCGTGCAGGGCAGAACGGGCAGAGAGCAGCATCGACGTTGTTTGCCTTTTCACGGACCGGGCAGTAATAGATCCCGTCCGTGAATTCGACCCGGTCTCCACCGGGAAACGGGGTACCGGCAGGGTGTCCGGGTTCGTTCAGTACAAGCATGCAGTACCCGGCAAGGAGGTACTTGAGGAAACGGAGGGCCGGTGCATCACCCTTATCGCCATCACGGCACTGGCCGGCTACCATATCCCAGTACTCCATCTGCTCCCGGGAGACCGGTTCCCGCTGGGTCTTAAAGAGTCCCTGCTGATCGGCCAGCCGGATTCGCTGGTAGGTCCCAAGGAGGTTTTCGGCGATCTTTTTTGTCAGCTGGTCGCGGTACTCTGGCAAGAGGTCCTGGACTTTGGTCTCAAAATTCTGCTTCATCCGCTGGATGTCCGATGGTGAGTAACGAAGGACAAGCGCTGCGATCTTCTCACCCAGTTCGCCCCGGTTGACTGCCTGCCGGAGCTCCTTACATTTACTCGCAATCGTACCGCCGGGATCATGAGCATCGATAACAATTTTGTTGCCCGTGGTGAAGAAGGACATAGAACCGGAAATTATCTCCGGATAACAGGTTTCCTGCCACGTACTTATAGTTTCTATGTTTGAAAAAAGGTCTGCGCTGATTTAATTCGCGATCACCTCTGGAAAATAGTCTGACAATGAAAATGGTGAACCGGTATGATACCCTTCCGGATTGCGATGGATACACTCACCAACCGTATTTTTTGTATGATACCGCACCGTTAACAAAAACATAAACAACAAAAAAGGTGTAAAAATTCCGGTTTTTACAACCATTTCACGATCTTAATCATCGCGGGATGGATGAGACGGGAAAAAATCCTGGCGGATTTCATTTCGGAGCGTGAATACCGGTATCGCAAAGAGAGCGACAGATCCCCACAGTACCCAGGGTTCAAGGATAATGACAGCATGGACTTCCGCAAGGCAGACCAACGAGATCAAAAAGAGTGCGGCCAGAAGGATCCATCCTTTCTTTTTCCCGATTTGCACAACGGTGGTAGAAGAATGACCGCGATCCTGGTTGTAATCACCGATCTGGTGAACAAGCAGGGCAATGCACCCGATGCAGGTAAAGAGCAGGCAGAGGGAGATCACTTGTATCGCAGGCAGCGGAGCTTCGTGACCTGGCAGGGTATACCCAACCAAAAACAGCATGGGACCGGCCATGATCGCATGGGTTGCGAGATCGAGAAGGTAACGCTCCTTGAGTCTGAACGGGGGGATCGAGTAGACTGCCCATAACATAAGGGTGGCAGCAGTACAAAAAAAAGCCGGAACACTCCCGGTAAAGCAAATGCAGAGCGGGATGAGAGCGAGCAGGACCAGGAGAACCCGGGTTCCCCGAAGGGTAACGGCCCGGGTAACAAGCGGATTTTTATTGGCTTCGCATTTGGCGGTGTGCCGGCGATCGATCTCAACGTCGGCTACATTATTGATTACAAACCCGAAAGCACAAATGCAGGCCGATACGATCGCGGTAATCCCGAGTACCGGTGAGATACCTGCAATCGCTATAGTCCCGATGAGAGGGATAAAAAAATACCCGGCAATCCAGTCTTCCACCCTCATCATCTTAATATAACTGGATGCATTTGTCATGAAAATATATTCCCGGGCAGGGTAATAACTCTTATTTACAAGATGCGACAGGTTTGATGAGGGGGTTGCGAAAAAAACCATGGTATATTCAATACATTCTGACATTGGGGTACAGGAATATTTTTTATATTCTCCATACCCACGTGTAGTCATGGTGATATGCCATGAGTGAGTGCTTTATTTGTCAATAACCTGCGCTTTTTAGATACCACGTTACGGGACGGGGAACAGACCCCGGGTGTTTCGTTAAACCCGAACCAGAAACTTGAGATCGCATCCAGGCTTTCGGACATTGGTGTTGATGTTATCGAAGCAGGTTCTGCAGCCGCATCTGACGGCGAGCGTGAAGCAATACGCTGTATCGCGGATGCAGGGCTGAAGGCAGAGATTTGCACGTTTGCCCGTGCCCTCCCGGTTGATATCGATTATGCTGCGGACTGCGGAGTCGATTCGATCCATCTTGTTGTCCCGGTCAGCGACCTCCACATCGCAAAGAAGATGCGAAAGACCCGAATGGAAGTCATCAAAATGGCGATGGACGCTGTGGAGCACGCAAAGAGCCGCGGACTTGTTGTTGAACTCTCCGGTGAAGACGCATCCCGGGCAGATCAGTCGTTCCTCGGCTCACTATTCTCTCTCGGGGTCGAGCACGGTGCCGACCGGCTCTGCTTCTGCGACACGGTCGGCCTCTTGACCCCGGAGAAGGTAGCGGAATTCATCCCGCCGCTTGCAAAGATCGCACCGCTCTCGATCCATTGCCACGACGACCTCGGCTTTGCCGTCACCAACACGATGGCAGCCTTAAAAGCCGGCGCTTCCTGTACCCACGTAACCGTTAACGGCCTTGGGGAGCGGGCCGGCAACACACCGTTTGAGGAAGTGGTGATGGCCCTTGAGGTGCTCTACGGCTATCACACCCGGATCCGGAAAGAGCTGATTTACCCGCTTTCAAGCCTCGTCTCCCGGCACACGGGCATCCCCCTCCCGGTGAACAAGGCAATCGTGGGCGAGATGGCCTTCACGCACGAGAGCGGCATCCATGCCCACGGCGTGATCCGCGAGCCGTCAACGTACGAGTCTGTGAAGCCGGAGATGGTGGGTCGCAAGCGCCGGATAGCGCTCGGAAAGCACTCCGGCGCTGCATCGGTCGAGGCAGCCCTGCACGAAATGAACTACAAGGCCGACGAGAAACAGGTCAGGGAGATCGTAAAGCGGGTCAAGCAGCTTGGCGACGAGGGCAAGCACGTGACGGACGCAGACCTCATGGCCATGGCCGATGCCGTGCTCGCGATTGAATGCAAGCCGGTCATCAAGATGCGGCAGTTTACCGCCACCTCCGGCAGCCACATGATCCCGACCGCTTCGGTCACGCTGGTCGTGAACGGCGTTGAGATGACCGGTGCGGCAACGGGGGACGGTCCTGTCGATGCAGCCATGGAAGTGCTGCGTAAATGCGTCGGGGAGGTTGCCGATATCCGGCTTGAAGAGTATCACGTAGACGCGATTTCGGGAGGCACCGATGCGCTCGTCGAAGTAACAGTAAGATTAAGTAAAGACGGGAAGATAATTACTTCACGCGGCGCACGCACCGACATCATTATGGCAAGTGTCGAGGCGATGATCGCCGGCATGAACAGACTACTGAGGGACAGAACATGAAAACCGGGGCAAAAATCCTCGTCGAATCACTCCAGCGCGAAGGGACCGAGATCATCTTCGGCTACCCGGGCGGAGTGGTGCTGCCGATCTATGATGAACTCTACGACTCGTCATTGCGGCACATCCTTGTACGGCACGAACAGGCTGCAGCGCATGCCGCGGACGGGTATGCGAGGGCAAGCGGTCGTGTAGGGGTATGCCTCGCAACATCAGGCCCCGGTGCATGTAACCTCGTTACCGGCATTGCCACGGCTTACATGGACTCGGTTCCCATCGTTGCCCTGACCGGGCAGGTTCCGACAAACCTGCTGGGGAACGACGCGTTCCAGGAGTCTGACATCACCGGTATCACGATGCCGATCACGAAGCACAACTATCTCGTGAAAAGTGCGGGCGACCTGAGCAGGGTTGTCCAGGAAGCGTTCTATATCGCAGGTACCGGGAGGCAGGGCCCGGTCCTGATCGATATCCCCAAGGACGTGAGCACCGGTCTTTCTGCCGATGTAACGTTACCGGAGAAGGTAACGCTCCGCGGATACAACCCGACATACAAGGGCCACAAGCGCCAGACTGAGAAAGCGCTCGAACTGCTTATGCATGCCGAGCGCCCGCTCATCTATGCCGGAGGAGGCATCATCTCATCGAATGCATCACCCGAACTGGTGGAATTTGCCATGCTGGCATCCATCCCGGTTACGACAACGCTCATGGGAATCGGATGTATCCCCTGCCATCACCCGCTCAACCTCGGTATGCTGGGGATGCACGGGACCGAATATGCAAATTTCGCGGTCACGGAATGCGATCTCATGATCGCAATCGGTGCACGGTTCGATGACCGGGTAACCGGCAAGATCGAGACCTTTGCGCCCCATGCAAAGATCATCCATATCGATATCGACCCGGCCGAGATCGGCAAGAACAAGCGCGTCGATGTGCCCATTGTCGGTGATGTCAGGGCGGTATTACAGGACCTGCTGGCGCTCATGAAGAAACATGATGCACATGAAACCTGGTTAAAAAAGATCAAACACTGGAAACAGCACCACCCGCTCAAGTGCCCGGAGAACGGTTCGCTCCACCCGCAGTATATCATCAGGACGCTGAGCGATCTCGTAAAAGACAAGGCCGTGATCGTTTCCGAAGTCGGGCAGAACCAGATGTGGACAGCCCAGCACTTCTGCTTCCATAACCCGCGCACCTGGATCACCTCAGGGGGTCTTGGCACCATGGGATACGGTCTCCCGGCAGCAATGGGGGCGCATTTTGCCCGCCCCGATGTGCCGGTCTTCGATATTGCCGGTGATGGCAGCATCCAGATGAACATCCAGGAGTTCGGCACCATTGCATCCAACAGGATCCCGGTCAAGGTCATGATCCTGAACAACATGTACCTCGGTATGGTCCGGCAGTGGCAGGAGCTCTTCTATGACCACCGGTATTCGTTTACCGAACTCCCGCCGGTTGACTTCGTGAAGATCGCCAATGCCTATGGTATCGAAGGAATGCGGGTCGAATCACCGGATGATGTGCTCCCGGCGTTGCAGGCTTCGCTTGACTGCGACGGCCCCTTTGTCATGGACTTCCGGATCGAGCGCGAGGAGAACGTCTTCCCCATGGTACCGGCC
>JBAVWM010000135.1:0-4104 GCA_049697815.1 Methanoregula sp.
ATTACATTATTTTTTGCTCTGGAGAAATCATGTTACTTGACGCTCCAGGGGCTTCGCCCCGCCGCTTGGGCGCCCCAATTGCGATGACGCCGTATTACCTGTACACAGAAATGGAGAATTTTTCAGAAGCAGGCAATGCAGAGTCATCACATGCGCCCCCGCCCCCAACGGGGGCAGGGCTGGCGCAAGGGGGGGCGATCATATCTGATGCAATAGGATTTCTACAGAGCATTATTTTTACCATTTTCATGGTTCGGGCGCGAACACTTTGTTCACGCCTGGTTCAACAGAACGCGTGACCGGATCGCCAAAACTGAACCGGGCGGTCTCCGGCACCGTGTTTTCCGGTTTACCGGGTGCATTCCTCCCGGAAACGCACGTACATCACTTCGTCCATGACCACCCCGTGTTTCGTGATGGCATTCCTGTGCACAGCCTCGCGGACAAAACCGCATTTCTCCAGCACCCGCATCGACGCCGGGTTGTTTGCAAAAATTCCTGCCTGGATCCGCACGACACCGGTCTTTTCAAAGGCAACCGGGACAACTGCACGGACAGCACCTGTTACCATACCTTTTCCCCAGAAGGGCTCCGCAAGCCAGTACCCGATCTCTGCGGTCCCCCGGTACACATCTGTCAGCGGCTGGATGCCAATGCCGCCGACTGCCTCGCCCTGCACCTCGATCGCGAGGAGCAGGCCATGAATTGGGCCGGTTGCCATGGCAATGAAGCGGTGAGCGTCGTCGATAGTGCAGGGCGAGGGGAAGAGATCCCGCAGGCAGCCTGAGACCCGGGGATTGTTTGCGTGCCGGGCCAGCGAGGGGGCATCTTCCTGCCTCCACGGGCGGAGGAGAGCGCCGGGTGTCTTGATAAGGAGCGGTTCTGTCACTATACCGGGTAGGTACGACAGGGCAGGGAATAAAAACACCTGTCCTGATCCGGCACATGCCCTGCCGCCAGCTGCGTATCCCGGACAAGGACTACCGCGGGCGGACCAGGTCAAAGACCCAGCGGCTGATACCGGGGGCAACATTTCCGCATGGTGCATAATACGTAACCTCAAATCCCTCTTCTTCACAGGCAGCAACCAGACCGGGGATCTGTTCAGTTGGTTTGAACATATAGACGTGTGCCATACTTCCGTACGACAGGAGCGGCAGGAGCGTTTTGAGCGCATGGTCCATGCCATAGGGAGCGGGGATGATGAGCCGGTCGAACAGAGCGTGCGGGAGCTGTGAGGTATCGAGCGCATCCCCCTCTCTGATATGACAGTTCTTTTCGGTATGGTTCAGCGCGACATTCTCCCGCAGCCACCGGAATGCTTCCGGGTTCTTCTCCACGGCATATACCTCAGCCCCCCGGGCTGCGGCAGGGATCGCATACGGCCCGACACCGGTAAAGGGGACGTACACGGTCTCGCCCGGTTCCACCTGGTCGGTTACCCGCTTTCGCTCATATGCCATGCGGGCCGAGAAGAACGAGCTGCCGATATCGATACGATAGGAGAACCCGAACTCGCGGTGCACGGTGACCGTTGTCACTCCCCGCAGGATCTCGTAGCGGGCTGTACGGGAATCGCCGCTGACCTTCGCAGTCTTGTTGAGTACGGTGATGATGTTCCTGCGCCGGGAGAGGATAGCATCAGCTATCATAAATTTATAAGGCTCAAGTTCCGGAGGGACAAAAAGGACGGCAATATCCCCGATAACCTCGAAATGGTCGGAGACGTACGGCAGAAGATCCTCCGGAATTTTTTCCGCAAGCTGGTCCCGTAAGCCCATGGGTACCGGAAAGGTATACGGCTCCCCGTATTAACAGGTTCGCGCGAGGTAACCGGCGTCCGGTTGCCGGCGAGTGGTGCCCCCCCGGAGAACCGGGTGCATGGCGCGGTCCCGTTGTCATGAACACCCGCGAGGAATTGCCCCGTGCCGGCAAGGAAAATGCTGACGGGACATTTATCAGAAAGAAGGCTCGATCCTGTACGTAAAGGTACCGGATGCCATTCCGCGCTCTTCCCCCCGAACAAACGGATATCGTTTTTGCTGCTGCAGCCACGCCCTATCGCCAGATAACCTCCGTGTCCGAGTACCGGTTCGACGATATCCGGCCTGCAGACCGGGTCCTTGACATCGGCGCAAATGTTGGCGGATTCTGTATCCGTGCTGCGAGAATCGGGGGTCATATCACGGCGGTGGAGCCCGTGACCACGCTCCCGCTCCTTGAAAATATCCGGCTCAACAAGGTCTCCGTACAGGTAATCGCCGGTGCACTTGGCAGCGGAAAACCTGCGGAGATCACCTGGGACGACTGTCGCGTTGTCACTTCCACGTACCGGCTCAGGGATCTCATCGCCATGAGCGGCGGGTGCGATTTTTTGAAATGTGATTGTGAAGGTGCCGAATGGTGTATCGACCCCTCCGAGCTTGAGAAGGTCCGCCGTATCGAGATGGAGATCCACCTGCCTCCCATCAGCGGCCCGCCAAACACGGCCCTTCTCGAGTATATCAGCCGTTTTTATGATTTTGAGATCGACCGGAAGCCCTGCCATGATATCCTCGGTGTCATGGGCGTCCTTCATGCGGAACGAAAATAGAACGGATGCATGAGAAAACCCAAATGCCGGATCCCTTCAGTACGGATGATCCCCTTCCTCATCAGTAACCTTCATGTTCCGGTCCTGAAATAAAATCTCCATAGGGTTATTTCCATGTGCACCGATAGCAGCGTCCAGAAAAACGTATTTCTTGATCAGATCCTCGCAGAACGCCGGTCCCACCGGGTATTCAGGCCGGATTTTTGCAGCGACGATGAAATCCGCCGCATTCTTCACGCCGGGCTCCTTGCCCCGTTCGCCGCAGCTGCTGTGGGGGGTTCCCATGATTATTTCCGCCGCTTCTTCGTCCTCCGCAAAGGGTCAGAGAGCATGAACGCGGTTATCCCTCTTGTTATGCGGCAGGTACAGAAAATGTCTGCAGATCTTGAAACAGAGATGCAAAAAGACCCGTCCCTTCGTGCAAAGGCAGCGGGTTTTGTCCGCAGGCTCTCCATGATCCGGGATGCCGGTGTTATTCCCGGTATCGGGACTGCACCATTTTATGTCGTGGTTGCTGAACGCAGGGGATATCCCCCTGTCGAATTACAATCTCTGGCGCATTGTCTGGAGAACATGTGGCTGAAAGCAACTGCCCTTGGCCTGGGGTTCCAGATCGTCTCCGTTACCTCACAGATGTCCTCGGACCCGGCCTTCTGTGCTGTTCTCGGTCTCCCTCCCGGTGCCTGGGAGCTGATGGGATGTGGTGTCGGGTACCCTGCGGACGAGCTTTCCCCCTCGATCCGGCCAGCAGTAGAAGACGTGACTGTCTGGCTTCCCTAAGCACGAAATTCCTTTTTTTGATGCCGGCGGTTTTATGTGCATTTCCGATCCACAGAACGTAGATATCCGGGAGCCCGGTTATGGTAAAACTCGACTACATGCAGGGGATGGTCGCAGGATATATTGCATCGCCCAAGGGACAGGCAGCAATCCGGAACTACCTGTCCTCACCGGAAGGGAAAAAAACCCTTGATACCTATCTCTCAACACCCGAAGGACAGGAGATGGCACGCCTCCTCCTGTCCCGGGTACTGGAAGGAACGAACCTTTCTGCGGATGTCAGGGCACAGGTTCTTGCAGCGGTTGAAGAAAAAAAGAAGCCGGTTTCATAAACAGGTCCGGGGGTGTGCGAACACTCTCTTTGAATTGCTCCATAGAAATCATGTTACTTGACGCTCCAGGGGCTTCGCCCCGCCGCTTGGGCGCCCCCATTGCGATGACGCCGTATTACCTGTACACGGAAATGCAGAATTTTTCAGAGCAGGCAATGCAGAGTCATCACATGCGCCCCCGCCCCCAACGGGGGCAGGGCTGGCGCAAGGGGGCGATCATAGCTGATGCAATCGGATTTCTACAGAGCATCAAATTTCAATCGCGATCACGATCCCGATCAAAATCCGTTCCAAAAAAAATCGCTGATCGATTTTCTTAGAAAAATCGATCAGCGATTGAAAAACCGGCTCCGGGACAAGATCACCATCGTGAACAAGAAAAATGGGTGCATACAAACC
>JBAVWM010000136.1:0-8418 GCA_049697815.1 Methanoregula sp.
ATCCGGAATCATGCTCGCAAGTTCTGGTTTTTTTATGTGAGCACCGGGGAAATATGTCACTGCATGGTACTCCCGGCACATTACCGGGCTCGCTTCCGGAAGGGGCGGGCCTTACCCGAACCCCCACTGTGCCAGCGTTGTCCGTGACGGGTCCACATCGTTCCATTCCCAGCCGAGCGCTTCGATAATCCGGGAGATGGGCTGCTTGATGGTCTTATCGAGCATCAGTTCCCAGTCGACCACGAACTCCGGCGGCACCTGGTCGGCATACTCGAAGCAGAGCACGTCGGTCTTCGGGTACTTTGACGTCACGTTCCGGATATAGATCCTTTTTGGCTTGCTCCCCTTGCCAAATTCCGTGTGGAGGTGCTGGTTGGCGTATTTCGCCCCACGGACCTGTGCGTCGTCATTGTCGTAATCGTCAAGCGATTTGCCGATGCCGCCCGGGATGCCTATCTCGTCCAGCGTATACTGGCCTGCCCGGTATTTTTTGATCACCGTAGAAAGGAACGCCTTGATCCCGTCGTAGCCTTCACCGGCAAGGATCATCTCCATCACCCGCTGCTGGACAATCTTCGTGATCTGGGGGGTATCGCTCCGGCGGATCTCGAAGCCCACGATGTCGGTCTCATTCACGTCTTTTCCTTCTTTCCAGACCAGCGACCCGGCATACCGTTTCTTCTTGCCGGCCTGGAAGAAACGGGCATAGATCTTCTCGAACTTGATCGAGAAGAAATGGGTGTCGGCATTGAGTTCTGTTTTGGCAAAATCCCGGTAACTCTCATTGAGTTTCTTCTCGATTGCCCGGGCAGTCGCAATGGTCTGTGCCCTGTCGAGATTGCTGGAAAGCTGAACCATGCAGGAGTCCGTGTCGCCGTAGATGACCTTGAAGCCGAGACTCTCGATGATGCGCCGGGTGTGCTCGATGATCGCGCGTCCGACCGATGTTGCCGCAGAACCTATCTCCCGGTCGAAGAGCCGGAACCGCGGGTACCCGCTTACACCGTAGTAGGTATTCATGATTACTTTCAGCACATTCTGCTGCATGTCGTAGAGGATGTACTGCGGTGAGCCGAATTCAAACGTATTCCGGAGTGCCTTCTTCTCATCCCGCTCCTTGAGGAGCTCCGCTATGATGGTTCGCGTCAGCCCGTCGGGCTGTTTCCGGAACCGGATCCCGTTTGGCGAATGGAGTTCTCCCTGAGGATCCTTGGTTTCCATGGATGCGTTGATTGTCATCATTGCCATCGGGTACAGGGATTTTAAATCCAGCACCACCACGTTCTCCCTCACCCCCCTGCTCGGTTCAAAGACGGTTGCCCCTTCAAACTCTTCAGCGTTCACAAAACCTTTCGAGGGCAGGACGTATTTTCCAAAAGCCTTCCTCAGGACAAAGACATCAACAACACTCGACGAGTTGAGGGTCTTGTCGAGCGGGCAGCCAACGTACCGGGCAATCTCCCGGTAGAATTCGATGATATTGTCTTTTTTATTGATCTTGACGCAGAGTTCGACGTCTTTGAAGTTATATTCCACGAGAAGTTCAGGTTTATTCTTCCAGAGGCCCGAGATAGTCCCGGTGTACCTGACCTTCTGCTCACCAACCTCTTCGAGGGCGACTGCATCGAGCCGGTACGATTCTTTCTGGCTCAGGTGCATCTTCTTGTACGCCGTGAGCAGATCAAATAATGCCCTTCCCCGCAAGGCATTGCGTTCGGTCATGCCCGAGAGCCGGGCGAGCTGGGAAGACTGGAGGCCGAGACGCTCCATCCTCTGGGCGATATACGGCATATCGAACTCGGTAAAGTTCCAGCCGGAGAGAACATCCGGGTCGCGTTCGGTGATATACCGGACAAATGCCTTCAGCATCTCGGTCTCGTCCCCGTACGTACAGATCGTGTGTTTTTCTTTCCGGAAGCAGCCGTTTGGAAGACCACCGGCAGCCTGCTTATCTGCGATGGCCGGAGGTGCTCCCCCCCCGACAAGGAGGAATGTCGTGTAATCGCCCGGAAACGAGTCGAACGCGGTGATAGCGATAATTGCATCCCGCTGGGGGTCCGGGAACCCCCGTTCGTCCTCGCATTCGATATCGAGAATACAGGACCGGGCCGGGGCTTCTACCCCGATCGGCTCAAGTTCTTTATAGTCTGTGTTCGTCGAGGGTGCCAGAACGCCTCCGGTGAGCCCGGTATCGATCATGAAGCGGGTGGCAAACGGTATGTCGGCTTCGAAATGCCTGAACCGTTCACGCTCCTCGCGCACATCCCCGGGGTTCAGGGTATACAACCTCCGGAGGGTCTCGCCACGGATCGAGCGGTAACTCGTCCCGATCTCAAGGAATACGTGTGATGATGCAGGAAGCGCCTCGGCCTGGTCGGCCGGTACGTAAAAATACGGCCGGAACCCGGTGACATCTATCCTGACCGATTTTCCCTCTGCATCCCGCCCGAAGATATGAATAACGGGACCATCGGGAGTCCTGCTGTACTCGACCTGGTTGATCGCGATCCTGACGCCGGAGAGATGCCCGGGCGTGCAGGGCGCAGTCATGCAGGCATCCGCCCGGGATGACGGGGATAACATCAGGACACCGCCCTCCTGCATAATTCCTGTGCGAACCGGCCGGCTTCATCCATCTTGGTCTGCTCCCAGGGATCGAGCGGCCATTTCTCAATTTTCCGTATCCCCTCCTTCCCGATGATGACCGGGACGCCGAGCGAGCACCGGGAAATGCCGTACTCCCCTTCGAGGAGTGCCGAACAGACTACGAGTTCCCGGGTGTCCCTCAGGACCATCCTGACGAGCCCGGCAAGGTGGAGGGCGGGGCCGAAGACCGTGCCTCCTTTCCCCTTGATCACCTCCATGCTTGCACCACGGAGTTCCGACAGGATCTCCTCGCGCTGCTGCAATTCGACCTCCCTGCCGAGCCGGGAAAAGATGGGCACCTGGTGCTCCCCGTGCTCGCCGAGGACAAACGGAAAACCGCTGATGTTCCGGTCCCGGAGCGCAATCCCGAAGCGGGCGCTGTCGAGCTGGCCGCCAAAACCAATGCACCGCTCCCGCGGGAGACCGGTCTTTGTACAGAGATAATAGGTATTGATATCCATTGGATTGGTGACGGTGATGAGGATGCCGGAAAAACCGGTAAGCAGTGCGGTGGTCTCCCCTGCTGCCGGCAGGTTGGCTGAAAGAAGGTCAGCCCGGGTCTTTATCGAAGGGTTGCGGGGCAGGCCGGCAGAAAAAATGCAGACATCAGCGTCCCTGATATCGCTCATCTCCGTGCTTATCGAAATATCCAGCCCGGTATGCCGGATATCGAGCACCTGCGCCCGGAGCAGGTCCTGTGCGCTGTCGTGGAGGACGAGTTCGTCTGCAATCCCCATGGCTGATGCCAGGTATGCGACCTCGCCGCCGATCCTCCCCACGCCGATTATAGCCAGACGCGCCATCTGGTACCACTATGTGCATGCTGATACTAATTAATTGACTCCGGTCAGGTCAGAGGGTGTCATGCCCGGGAGAAACCGATATGAGACCACGGACGGATTCAGAAGGTAAAATTCTGGCTTCCTGGAGAAATACTCTCAATATTTCTGACGCTTTTTTTGGGCATGCAGGAATCCCCCCGCCACCGTGGCAATCCCCGCAGCGTGATGAGTGACGTATGAGCGGTTAAAGAAATAATGGAAATTTCCGGATAAACCTCATACTCGGGCATCGTAGTGCGCCCCGTCCGCTGCAGGGACCTGATGGCGCAGGGGGGAACCTATCATTAAAACACGAGTTTTTCTCCAGAATTACAAAACCCGGTTTTTTCCCATGCTCCTCAAATCCAATCCTCTTTATAGTTCTTAACAACCATTTTCTCATGAATGGTATCGATCAGGCCCGGCAGGGTTATGGTGGGGGGCGTGACCCTGGAAAACCACCTGCTCCTCGCGGCGGGGATCCTCGGGACAACCGGGGCATCGCTCTCACGAATGCTTACGCTCGGTGCCGGGGGCGTGGTCACGAAATCGATCGGGCCGGTTCCCAAGGACGGCCACGCAGGCCCCTGCCTCGTGGTGCTGGAGGACGGGCTCCTGAACGCGATGGGGCTCCCGAACCCCGGCAAGGACTTCCTGGACGAACTTGCACCCCTGGCAAAGAAACCGGTCATTGCCAGTATCTTTGGCGGTACACCGGAGGAGTTCGCCATGGTTGCCGGGTGGTTTTCTCACAGGGTCGCCGGGTTTGAGCTGAACCTCTCCTGCCCCCATGCCGAGGGCTATGGTGCAGCAATCGGCAGCGACCCGGCAGTCGTTGAGGCCTGCACGCGGGCTGTCAGTCAGAGTGGAGTCCCGACCTGGGTCAAGCTCACACCGAATGTCACGGACATCACCGCGATCGGGAAGGCAGCGGAGCGCGGCGGGGCGAGCGCGATCGTGGCGATCAATACCGTGAAGGCCATGCGGATCTCCACCTCCCTGAAACGCCCGGTGCTGGGCAACCGCTTTGGCGGCATGTCCGGGAGCGCTATCTTCCCGGTGGCGGTCCGCTGCGTGTACGAACTCTATGATGCCGTGAAGATCCCCATCATCGGGTGCGGGGGAATTAAGAGTGCCGACAACGTGGTGGAGATGATGATGGCGGGTGCATGCGCAGTCGAGGTCGGCAGTGCCGTGCAGGCCGATGCAGCGGTCTTTGAGAAGATCTGTGCCGGGCTCTATGCAAAGGACGGGCTTAGCCCGGACGAGATCGTGGGGTGCGCCCATGCCTGAAGGCCTTCCGGTGCCGGTTACGATCGAACGGATAAAACAGGAGACCCCCTCGGTCCGGACCTTCTTCTTTGACACCTCCTTTTCCTTCGTCCCCGGACAGTTCGTGATGGTCTGGGTGCCCGGTACGGACGAGATCCCCATGGCCCTCTCATCGGAGAACAGCATTACGGTGCAGAACGTCGGGGACGCAACCGCAACCCTCTTCAGGATTAAAAAAGAGGGGAAGCTCGGGATACGCGGCCCGTTCGGCAATGGTTTTTCCCGGGCAGATAAGATCCTTGCTATTGCCGGGGGTGTCGGTGCCGCCCCGCTCCTGCCCCTTGTCCGGGCCGACTGCGTCATGACTCTTCTTCTGGGTGCGAGAACCGAGAGCGAGCTCCTCTTTGTCGATGTTCTGGACGAATGCACCGATGTCCTGATTGCAACGGATGACGGGTCGCTTGGCCTGAAAGGTTTTGTCACCCAGCTCATGGACGACCTGAACCTCGGGGCATACGATCGTATCGCGGTCTGCGGGCCGGAGGTGATGATGCGGGCTGTGCTCGCCAATGTCGAGGAAAAAGGTATTGCCCATAAGACCGAGTTCTCCCTCCACCGGTACATGAAATGCGGCGTCGGGGTCTGCGGCTCCTGCTGCATCGACCCGTCGGGTCTCCGCGTCTGCCGTGACGGCCCGGTCTTCACCGGTGATAAATTATTGAAGAGCGAGTTCGGGCATTACATGCGGGACGCGAGCGGCAGGAAGAAGAATATCTGATTTTTACTCCGGTTTCCCCGCACCCGCTGCATTGATCCGGTCGAGTTCTTCCAGTTTGTTGATATTGGTGAAGGTCTTAAGCATTGGATCGAACCGGCGCAGTTCCTCGACCGGCACATACCGGGTATTGAAGCTGCGGATCATGGGCCGGAGGGAATAGGACTCGTGGTTTTCCAGGTACCGGAGGAGAACATCCCGCCGGTACACGGCATGGAGCGGCTCAAGCATATCCGCATTCCAGCTGGGGATTGCTGCATCGGCCGTACCGATGGCATCGAACAGGTGCGACACGACAGCTGTTTCTATGCAGGGCATGTCGCAGGCCGAGACGAAGAGGAGGTCGCCTTTTGCCGCCACTGCACCGGCATGCAGTCCCCCGATAGGGCCGATGCCCTGCCGGATGTCCGCAATGCACCGGATATCCCGGAGGGCATCGAAGCGCCGGCACTGTTCCGGGTTTTTGGCAACGACGATGATCTCATCGGTGACGTTCCTGAGCGAGTCTGTGAGCCGCTCGATGAAGGTCTTTCCCTGGTACAGGAAAAAAAATTTCTCCTGCCCGTTGGCCCGGCGGGCTTCTCCCCCGACAAGGATGATGGCGGATCTCACGGGCGTTCCCACCTCTCCGTACGCGGGAGCTTAGTGGCCGGCAGGCCGGCCGCGCCGGCACCGGGGACCATAACACAGATATCAGATCTCATGGGAAGGGGAGAAACCTGGTTCTATTGTTGTATCAGACAGGTTTGTCCGTCTGTCCAATTGTAGTTTGCGCAAAGCCTTCCTTTCCATTGCGAGCAGCTCTTCCTTGATCTCCACGGAGGGTGAGAATCCCCCAATCCCGTCCGCCGCCACTACCCGGTGGCAGGGGATGACGAGCGGTATTGCATTGCGGGTCATGGCCTGCCCGACCACGCGGGGGGATGTCCCCGCCAGCTTTGCGATCCCTCCGTAGGTGACCGTTCTCCCGTACGGGATCTTCCGGACCTCCCGGTAAATTCGTGGATACACCTCGTCCCCGTGAAGGGCCGGCGTATCGAAAGCCGAGAGGTCGACCGGACGGCCGGCGCAGAACTGCCGGATGGCGTCCGGTACATCGCCCGGGATACCGGTTGTTGCGAAGCGGACCCGGTGGACCGTGCTGCCATCCCGGTAGACATGGACGAACCAGAGCCCGAGCCGGCACGAACCGCTGCTCATTTCCATCTCCCGACCACCTCGCGGAACCCTGCTGCATCGCACGCGATCATCTCGTCCTGTATCCAGCCGGGAAGGGCGCTTCTCACCCGGTGCTCCAGGAACCGTTTCTCGGCAAGCACGAGCACCCCGCGGTCCCCGGGAGTGCGGAGCACCCTTCCTAACGCCTGCAGCGAACGGTTGATCGCCGGCAGCGTGTAGCAGAGGAATTCGCCCTCCGCTCCGAACTTGTGCCGGAAATAATCGATCATCATCCGCCGGACGCGGTTGAACGGGGCGAGCGGGAGTCCCACCACCATCGCGCCGTTCAGCATCTCGCCCCGGTAGTCGAGGCCTTCGCTCCACTTCCCGCCGCAGACAGCAAACATCACGCCCGATTCTCCCCGCGCCGGCAGGGAGAGGAACGTAACGAGCGCAGCACTGGCATCCGCGGTGTCCCGGGGTTCGATGAAGACCTTCCTCCCCCGCAGGTGGGGGGCCGCGAGATCAGCGTAGGACTCGAGGATCTGGTAACTCGGGAAATAGATCGCCCGGTTCCCTTTCAGGGCCGAGAATGCCCGGATGTAGTCTGTGACCTTTGCGGTATTTTCTTTATTCTGCCGCATGGAGTATGCGGTAGTGATATCATTTGCGCAGGCAATAAGCCGGTTTTCTTTCGGGAAGGCATTGGGCAGGGAGAGCGTGGTCACCGGTACATCGCCAAAATACAATTTCCGGAAACTCTCGACCGGCGAGAGCGTGCCCGAGATCAGGACCGCACAGGCATGGGCAGCGCAGACCTCGGTGAGTGCGGCGGCCGGGTCGATGTTCCGCACCTCGAGCGTGATCCCTGCCTCTCCTTTCCGGTAGAGGGTCAGGTATGCCGGGTCGGTGGCGGACTGGGAGAGCCGGAACAGGAATTCCGTCAGCCGCTCGATAGCGGTCTCCCGGAACTGGCCGGCCTTCTGGTTCTTTTCCCGGATAGATTCCGCGATGCCGAGAAGGTCGTCCACGATCTCGTCCATTGCCTTGTAGAGCGATTCCTTCACAATCATCCGGTCGAAGATCGCGGGGTCGAACCAGTCCTCCGCCTCGGCCGAGTTCTCCAGTCCCTTGATGAACTCGGTGAGCCGGGGGAGCACGTGCCGGACCGCTTCGGCGCCCTTGTGCCGCCCCCGCATCCCCGCAAGTTCGCGGGAGGCCTGTTCGAGGTCCCGCTGCTCAAGGGTCACGGTCCCGATGGCGGTGATGGTGTCCCCGCAGTTGTGCGCCTCGTCGATCAGGAGCAGGACGTCCTGTGGTTCGATCCCGAGGTTCGCGTAGAGCTGCTCCCGGATCTCGCGGTCGAAGAGGTGGTGATAGTTGAGAATAACGACATCCGAGGTCCGTGCCGCCTGCATCATCAGCTCGTACGGGCAGCACTCGCCGCACACCTCCCCGAGTTCCCGGGGCGGGACCGGGTTTTGTATCACCCGCTCGGCCCGGGTGCGCAGCGCAGTGGAAGGGACCATCCGGACGCCCAGGGTCTCGGCCGGCACGAACTGCCTGCTTGCAATGTAATACGGGCAGAGGAGCGGGTGTTCCTTGTCCATGCGCCGGATCTGCTGGACGATGAACGGGTCCTTGATCGGGTTGAGCGCCCCTTTCTCCGCCCGGTCCCGCATCAGCGAGTTTGAGAAGGCCTTGACCCCCTCGCAACGGCGGTATATGTCCCCCTCGCCTCCGAGC
>JBAVWM010000137.1:0-9188 GCA_049697815.1 Methanoregula sp.
GTCAAAAAACCCATGCGGGAATCCTGGTACATCGGAGCCTGCTGCGAGCCCGGTTGTACCTCATTTACCCCTCCCCCCGGATTTCAGAGGTCATAATTGGGGAAAAACGCGGAACCGGGCCGGAATAATGGGACGGTCTCCGGCGGGAATAGAGGAGGTCATATTTAGCAACGTTACCGTCGCTGAAGGCAGAATAGGATTGGTTTGGATGCGGAAAGTAACTGAAGGGGGATATGCCTGCCTCCTCCCGGGAACGTCAGGGACAGGGTGGAATTCTCCAGAGCAGAATTTTTCGATCATCCGTGTATGAGAACGGGTACTTCCGGTCTGATAATGGCCCGGGTGAGCGGTTTACGACAGGGGTTCGGAGGAACCGTGCTCAGCGTACCATGACCGCCACGGGGAAGAAATGGGGGTTTGTGGAAGCAGGATCATCCGGTCGCTCCAGAGTGAAACGGCATTACCCTCTTTCCGGTTTTTTTCAGCCGTTCCCGGATATAGATAATCTTTCCAGCCTGGTCCTTCGATTGTCGTTCATCTATTTCAAACAGGTCCAGAGAGCGTATGAGCTCGAAAAATTTTTTAAACCCGTAATTTCGTGCATCAAATTCCGGGCTTTTTTTCTGGATGTTCTGCCCGACCAGGCCGAGTTCGGCCCAGCCCTGTTCATCCGACGAATCCTCGACACTGTTTTTTAACAATTTCAGGAATTTCTGATCCTTCTTCATGTCTTTGAAAACAGAAACGTCCCGGTACACAGGAGCGGCGGTCCCGACAGGTTCCGCTGGCCGCAGGATTTCCGTATAAATGAATTTGTCACACGCATCGACAAAGGCTTTTGGTGTCTTCTCCTCCCCGAATCCATAGACTATCAGGCCGGATTCCCGGATTCGTGAGGCAAGACGGGTGAAATCACTGTCACTCGACACGAGGCAGAAGCCATCCAGATTTCCCGTATGGAGCAGATCCATAGCGTCGATAATCAGCGCACTGTCCGTTGCATTTTTTTTGGTGGTATAGTTGAACTGCTGGACCGGGATGATCGAATTTGAGAGAAGGACATCCTTCCAACCCTGGAGCTGGGGCGTGGTCCAGTTGCCATAGATCCTCTTTACAGATGCCACGCCGTATTTTGCAACCTCGTCGAGCAGGTTTTTGATGACACTTGCCTGGGCGTTATCTGCATCAATGAGTACCGCCAGTTTTTTCTGGCGTTCGATCGGGAGTGAATTATATTCCATTGATTCATCATTTGTTTCAGAGAATTTAAAATTGAGGGTTCATACCGGTTGCAAGAATCTCCCGGACGACCAAAATTCCCTCCCGGGGGTGTTCTTTGTTATCGGGGCAACCGGAATGTACATCGGAGACCGGGATCATCTCCTATTCTCCAAAAAAGGTACAGGGGGGGATGAGCCGCTGAATTCCTTTACTGCTCTTGGCGAAGTAACGGACGAGGAGGTCGTACAGGTCGGGATGTCACCTGACTTCAAACCTTTCCACCAGAAAGGTACAGGGACCGGTGCAGTAAAAATCGAGCCACGTATCAACGATCGGGTGGTTATCCGGAACAAAAAATCGTTGTTTGAAATTAAGGATATCTGACATTCATGAGGGGGGGACGTTACGGGATCTGGCAGGCGTTTGAAGGGAGGGATGAAAAAAACTGCCGGTCCCGGTGATTATGTATATATACAGCCTCAGCTATTGAACTTATTATGGCACCAAAAAAAGCCCCCAGTAAAATTCCGGGAAGGAAATTACCGGACTTCAAGATCTCAAAAGCACAGATTGAGAAGATGAAGACGACTTCTGCCGTTCTGGAAATGCTTGCAGACAACCCGGAGCTGACCAAACGTATTGCCGATATGTACGTGGCAGCATTAAGCGTGAAACGGGAAGACCGGATCTCTGCAGGTTTTGAATTAAAACAAAACGTTACCGCAGTCGTATCGCAGTCAATGAAAAAGGTTCCTGCAGAACTTATCGAGAAATATTATCCGTACTGGTCCAACATCATCGTCAAATCGTTCATCCATTCCTGGATACCGCATAATATCCAGTACTGGGCAGACCAGGGGCCGGCGGCATTCGAAGAGGACTTTGAGTATTGAAGTGCGGGCAGCCTAGGATGAACGGGCGCAACTTCGATCCTCCTGTAGTGGCAACTATATTTCCCCTGAGATCAAGGTATGCGGAGGAGGTGTCCACGGAACTCGTAAATACGATAGGGACACTCCTGAAAGAGAAAAATTATATTGGGGAAGCAGTAGCCGTCCAGGACTCCGGGAAGCCACTCGATATAAACCTGGAGGATTACATCCGGAAACACCCGGTAAGGAAGCACCGCAGGCACTGGATTGACGGGGGAGATCAGATAGGCGGTGTACAGCCTGAGACCGTGCTTCCTTTTTTTATAAATCCTGCCGGATCTCAGATCTGCAGGCTGTGCGACGGCAGACATTCTACCGGAGAGATATTCCAGGAGATGAAAAAGATCTGGGGGTCTCTGCCGGAGAAGACCCTGATTACCAACGTGATGTCCTTCCTTCTCCTCCTCGAAGAGCTCGACCTGATCGAATTTGCACGGTGACACTATGAAGGTCCTCCTTATCAATCCATCATACTGGGCCGGGGATAAAATTCCCCTGGGATTTGTCAATGTATCGACAGTGCCTCTTGGCCTCGGGTACCTCGCGGGGATGCTGGAAGCGAAAGATGTTCCGGTCACCATTCTTGATATGAACAAGGGGGGGAGGAACGAGAAAAGACTGAAAGACAAAATTTCCTCGTATAACCCGGACATCGTGGGAATCACAGCGTTTACGAGTAATTTTGGCAATGCCGTCCGGATCGCCCGGACGGTCAAATCCACAAAGCCGGACACGCTCGTTGTGACTGGTGGTGTCCACGCGACATTCATGTACAAGGATATCCTTGAAACCATTCCTGAATTTGACATGGTTGTCCGCCACGAGGGCGAATACACGATGTGCGAGATCGCCGATGCTATGGAGTCCGGAGGAAAATTGGCGGATATCCGGGGAGTGGCGTATCGCGACAATAACCGGGTCATTTCCACACCTGAGCGGCCTAAAATCCAGGACCTCGATTCCATTCCCCGGCCGGCCCTCCACCTTCTGGATCCACCGATCGGGAAATACCTGGGCAATCACGAGGTAAAAGCGCTCCCGGTCCTTACCACCCGCGGGTGTCCGTTCAACTGTATCTTCTGTTCCACTGCTGCATTGCACGGTCACCAGTACCGCACCCGGAAAAACACAAAAGTTGTGGACGAGATCGAATTTCTCAGGGATACCTATGCCGTCAACCACATATCCTTTGTCGATGACAATTTCACCATGCAGAAAGACCGCATCATCGATCTCTGCCGGGAGATGAAAGACCGGGATATTTCTGTTAACTGGGGGTGCAGTACCCGGGTGGACCTTTTATCGGAAGACCTGCTGAAAACCATGAAAAGTGCGGGATGCAATGATATCTTTTTCGGGATCGAGTCGGCGTCCCAGAAGGTTCTCGACACCGTGCGCAAAGGTTTCAGCATCCAACAGGCAAAGGATATGATAAAATTATCAGAAAAAACAGGCATCAAGACTCACTGTTCATTTATCCTTGGCCTGCCGAAAGAAACGGCAAATACACTGGGTTCTATGGCAGAATTCGTACGGGAGACCCGGCCCTCGGGAAGGGTCCTTGCGAATGTTCTGGATGTGCTTCCGGGAACCGAATTGTCAGAATGCAGATCAGAATTTTTTCCCAAAAAACGTCACATCCCGCAACCCGATATCACCCGTGCGCAGCTGGATCTCCTTTTCAGCTTTTATGAGGTCAATGCAAAAACGAACGAACTCTTCAGGATCGTTCCGCCAAAGATCAATGTCCTTAGAGGAGCGTCCTGAAATCGCTGCTCAGGATAGACGCGTCGGGTCCCGTATCACAAAGATGGTCCGGCAGGCGTCAGTCGGTCGAGTTCCGCCAGGATCTTTACCTGTGCGTTCCTCTCTTTTTTCGTAAGCTGCTCAAGAACGTCCCAGTCCCGGGTGATATCTTCATAAGTACGGGGTTCCATGAACCGGACCGCAGCTCCCAGTGTCCCGAGCACGGAGGCATTGCATTCAGCGGTCAATGCCTTAACCGATCTGCTGTATGACTTAAAATCCAGAATGTCGGAAAAGAACCGTTCAAGGACCACTGAGCTGAACTGGGCAAACTGAAATTTGTAGACAAGCCCCTGCGGATCGAAGAGCATGTGGGAGAAACTCCGGGTTATAAACCGTTCCAGCAGATCGATCCGCGGGTCGCCGTACCGGTACGCTGGCGAAGCCGCAGTGCCGGTAAGCCGTCCTTCTTTGATCAACCTCGCCTCGATAGGTGTTCCCGCGTACGGGAGCATCTTGGTGAAGTGGACACTGACCCGACCGCCTTTTCCCAGCTCCTGCAAAAATTCAAGGTTCTTTTTTACCGATGTAAAATCCGTATCCGGATCCAGCAGCATGAACCCATAATCAAAACTGAGATCCGCTTTTTCGAGTCGGGTCAACGTTTGATACACATCGTTCTCTGAATAATGCTTGTTGCAGGTTTTCAGCCCCTGTTCGCACCCGGACTCGATACCGAGGTACAGAAATCCCAGGCCTGCGTCCATCAGGTGTCTCATCCAGCCGGGATCTACTTCATCAACGCGGCACGAGATGCGCCAGAGGATCTCATCAGACAGCCCTTTTTCGGCAAGGCCGCTTGCGAACTCCTGTATCCATTGCTGTCGGGGCTTGCCCTTCATGCTGAAATCATCATCACGGAAGTTGAAGATCCTGACCCCCTTGGTATAAAGCTCCGATAACTCCGCGATGACATTCGAAGGTGTCCGCGATCGTCTCATGGGACCGGGCGCATCACTGTAAAACCGGCGTATGCTGCAGAAGCTGCAATCGTAATAACACCCCCGGCTGGTCAGGACCGAGGCCATGCCAAGCCCCAGGTAGTCCCTGAATTTTTTTGCCCTCAGGGGAAATGGCAGCGAGTCAAGGTCGGCAATCAGTTCCCGCGGGGGAGTTGCCACAACCCCATCGTTGCTGCGAAAGGCGATCCCGCGGACGTGTGACCAGAGATCCGGCCTGTCCACATTCCGGTAGAGTTCAAGGAGGGTTTCTTCCCCTTCATGCCGGACAACCGTGTCCAGGCCCGGGATAGCAGTAAGGACGTCGTGATATTGTATGGTGGGGTAATGTCCCCCGATGGTGAAATGGGATGTCACCCCATTCTCCCGGAGATAGGTGATCACTGCCCCGAAATCATTCACCATCCTCTGGAAAATGAGCGAGAAGCCGATAAGTCTTGGTTTTTCTTTCTGCACAATCGTAAGAATTGTCTTCCGGGCAGAACGCCGGTATGGTACTATTTTTACCCGTACCCCGTTTTTTTTGAGAAATGCAGCAATATACCGAAGCCCGAGATTTTCATCGTCCTCATACCCGATAAGCAGGATATCAGAGGAAGGCAGCCGGTTCATGAAGGTCAAGTTTTTACTGGTCATTTGTCGGGTATAAACTCTTCGGATTGGGGAATGGTTGCGATGAAAAAAAACCGGAGGTATTCCCGCATTGATTCATCATTTGTTTCAGAGAATTTACTATTGAGGGTTGATATGGTTATAAAAAAATCTCCCGGACGTCCAATATTCTCTTCCCGGGGCTGTTCTTTGTTATCAGGGCGGTCGGGTACAACTACAATTACTCGGGGAATTTTCATCCCGCTGGTTTGGGGATCGGGCTCACCGCGGAGAGTGGGGGGTGCTTGGGAGAAAATGTAAATTCCGGAGCATCCCGGTCTACGATTATGCCGTTCTTGGGGCGGTTATATCTCCAGAAACCCGTCCGGTGCAAGGCTGGTTGCAAGCATCACGGTATTGATCTCCCGGTGTTCCGTCCAGGTACCTGACTCCCGGTTGGTCCCCTCCAGCCAGAACCCTTCGATTGTTTCTCTCAGGGGCACGTATTCCATAAGTTCCTGTACCTGGGAGAGGAGGGGGCCTGTCCGGTCGAACATGTGCGGGTTGTCATGGGTCCATGCCAATAATTTTTCAATCCCGGCAAGGCCGGTTGACAGGCCAAGCTCGCGGAAAGCAAGACGGTGCCGGGCAGGGAGCTCGAGAGAACCGGATCCGGCAAAGGACTCCAGCCCGGCCAGGGCGGAACCGGTGACTGTTTCCAGCAGGCCCGGATAGAGCGCCCCGCCCTGTATCACCACCTGGGCAATCCGTGATGCATCGAAGAGAAGGCCGCCAATGCCGAGAGGATCGCCGGTGGTAAGAGGCATGCCGCGGCCTATACCGGCCATCTCAACGATCTCGTGCTCAAGAGGAGGCTCACCGCGCCCGGTTTCCCGCTCTGCGGTCAGCAGTAATTCCTGATAGGTGACCAGTCCGTCGAGAGGATCGTGCTGGCCCATGGAAGGAACAAGAGGACGGGAAAGATCGATACTCATCTTCCAGTACATCCGTTTCCGGCCATCGTGTGGAGGAAGGTACGTGAACCGGGCATGTGCAGTCCTTGCAAGCTCGATTGCCCACGCATTATATGCCGGACTGCCGGTGACCCTGCCTGCACGGTTGAGGGCATGCATCCACTTTGTCAGGTAATGGTAATACTGCCCGTCCCGGTCCCATTCCTGCTGTTCGCTGAACGGCTCGCTTGTCCCGCGTTCCGGCCGGGATTTTCCAATCCGCAAGCCCCCGGCAGTCGGGTGCAGCTCGCCTTCCCAAGAAGAGAGCCCGCTGATCCAGCCGGTCCGCACATCATCGTCACGGTGCCGGCCCAGGGTATGATGCACCTGGTCGACAAGGCGGAGGGCCAGTTCCCGGTACATTGCATTGCCGGTCATTTTGAAAAGCCCGAGATAGTTGCATACGGCGAAGGCATCCGTCCAGAGGTAGCGCCCCGGGCGGGCACCGGGTGGTTCCAGTCCGGTCGTCCGGGCAAAGTCCTGCATGATTTCACCGGCCAGCGCCATCGTTGCAGTGCGGTTCATGAGGGGAATGATAAACGGTACCGGGATGCCATCGGAATCCCGTTTTCAATATTCACATAAAAGCGATCTCCCCCGGCCTCCCTGGCCTGCGCTGGCCGGTGATCATGAGAGAGCACGCTCTTCATGGGACACCTGCCAGTTCATCCAGGACCTCCCGGTCGTCGAGGTCATACCATCTCTGGTATGCGTCGGCTACCGCAAACGTCCGGCCGGACCGGATGTTGAGGCAGACGAGGGTATCCGCATGCCGGGACACGAGCGCCGCGGATGATGCGGATGCGGTCGGGACGGCGACGACAACGCGGGCAGGGTTCCCCCGGCGGATACTCTGGATCGCGGCGAGCATCGTGAACCCCGATGCGATACCATCATCGACCAGGATGACGGTTTTTCCTTCCATGGCCGGAACCGCCCTTCCCCCGGTAAAGCGGGCGATCCTTGCGCTGACATTTTCCCGGGTCTGTGCAACTGCTTCATCCACGTCCGCAGCTGAAAGGCCGAGTGCATCCCGCAACCGTTCATTGATCAGGACCTGACCGTCCCAGGTTACTGCCCCGAATCCCGATTCAGTACTGCCGGGAATGCGGATCTTCCTTACGATGGCAAGTGAAAGGGAGGCGCCGAGTGCCATGGCAACTTCCCTGCCGACCGGGACACCACCCGCCGGGATGGCAAGGACCAGCGGGTTGCTGACAGCGGGAAGGGTTTTGATACACGCCCCCAGCTGCTTTCCTGCATCGTGCCGATCGAAAAAGACAAACCTCTGTTCCCGGAGCCGGGGATTATCGGTTATGGTACCCATGAGCGGTTGCTCTGGATCTTCCGGAACATAAAGGTTGCGGGATGCTATAAAAAAAAACAAAAAACACCCGTTCTCCCGCGACTGCAGGAAAGATACCGGCAGGTTACCGTGATTGTTCCCCGGGGCAGCGTCCTTCCTGCACAATTGAACGGGTTCCGCGTGGCGATGCGGCCGTACGCCGCAGCCGGGTTTTCACATCCGAAAATTATATTACCTCCCTGCGGATAAGGATTCCCGTATGGCAATCTATGTAATGCTCGGGAACCTGAAGAGTGCCGCGTTTGAAAAATTCAACAGCATTGAAGACCGGGACAAGAAAGCAGCAAAGATCGTTGAGTCGCTGGGGGGGAAAATGATTTCCCTGTATTACACGTTCGGCCGGTACGACTTTGTGGTGATACTCGATATGCCTTCCAGGGAGAGCATGGTGAAGTTCCTGTCGATCATCGCGAAGTTCGGGACCGTCCGGACCCAGACCTTAGAGACCATTCCCGCTGACATGTTCTATAAGATAGCAAAAGATGTCTGAACGGTCGATAAACAACAACCTGCCGGGGACCCTGAAAAATCCCCTTGCCGGATATCAATAGCGGGAACTATGACGCCGGACGCTGCACCCCCGGGGAATCATCCCGCAACGAACCGTTCCCTGAAACGAACCCGGCAGGACGGCAGGCACGCAAAAAAGAGATCCTCCCGCAAAAAAACCAGGACAGCCGCACCGGCCACAAGGCCCGGATGCATCCTCATTGATGGGCCGGGATCCTGTCCGGAGTGGGAGGAGCTTCTTGTGCAGTACCCGATGATAGATTCGGTGCAACGGGAGGATTTCCCGGATTATGGCGCCAGTTTTGCCTACCTGGCGCATTTCTACCGCACCGATAATACTGCAGAAGAAGGTTCCCGTGCCCGGAAGGAGTTCGAGAATTTCTTCAGGGCGATCGGGTACGAATACGATTCCTCCGGAAATTACAAATCCCGCTGGTTTGAGGGTATTGGCGTACACATCAGGGATGGTCCGGGACACTGATCGTGGACAAACAGGAACCGCATCGCCTCATATGCCTCATACGGATTCCGCTGCATCGCGGTTTGGAGGATATCTGAACCGGGGATGGTCGTCTGGTCGATAACCTGAAACCGAAGTGTTCACAGGCTGATGTTCCTTTCGTTCCGGGTATTGAGATACCACGGAATCTTTTCCCTGCCCGGCCGTTCAGGCATGCCTGCTATGCCCTGCTGATACTTTTTGCCAAAAGAAATGGAACCGTGCAGTACACGTACCGGAAAACCTGCTGAAACGGTATTTTTTTCACCATACGGTAACATTCAAGGATAT
>JBAVWM010000138.1:0-6102 GCA_049697815.1 Methanoregula sp.
TATGGCTGGAACCGCCCGATATAAAATCCGCGTTTCATGGTTGTGCTCCCATCCGTGCGATGCGGGCGGCAAACGCCCCGGCTGTGAACCCTGCATCGATGTTGACAACGGAGAGGACAGAACAGGACTGGAGCATGCTCGCGAGGGCTGCCCGTCCCTCGCCCATGTACCCGTACCCCACGCTGACCGGGACACCGATCACCGGCTTGTCAACAAGCCCTGCCACTATGGAAGGAAGCGTCCCCTCCCGTCCTGCGCAGACAACGAAGACCTGGGCGGCAAGCAGCGGTTTTAGTGCCGGGAAAAGGCGGTGGATGCCGGCAGCCCCTACATCTTACGCGGTCCTGACCTCGCACCCCATCTCTTCTGCTATGATCCGTGCCTCTTCGGCTACCCGGATGTCCGATGTCCCGGCCGTGATAACCGCGACAACCCCGCCGTTCTTCTCCGGTCCAGGACCCGTTGAAAGGACGAGGATATGGCCGGCTTCATGGTACTCGGTTGTAATTCCCGCCCGGTCAGCAGATTCCCGAATGGGTCTTACCTGTTCTCTGCCGATACGAGTGACAACGCAACGCCCGGCAGCCTGTGCGTGCCGGATGGCGATCGTTGTAAGGTGGGACGGGTCCTTGCCTTCCGCAAGCACCACTTCGGGCATGCCGCACCGCACATCCCGGCCAAGATCCATGCATGCGAAATTCCCAATCTGGTCAAGACGCAGCCCTTCGATGGCTTCAGCTGCGGCGTCAGCGTTCAGTTCCCCGGATTTGTACTGGTCGAGCAGGTCCTGCAATGCCTGGTTTTTTGACATGATTGCAATAATACAGATATGGAACGGCGTATAATAAGTTAGTTCATCACATGACATACCTCATCTGGGTGGCAATGTTCGGCACTGCGGCAACCCTGTTCCTCTGGCTGCGGGATGCGCGAATCTTCTACCGGACCGGCCTTCCCGGTTACCGGAAAGCTGCATATCACGGTGTCCTGTACGGCGCGCTGGCATTGCTTGGATCGATGGTTACGCTGACCATGCCTGCGTTTGAACTCCTCGGCCTCGGTCTGATCCTTGCCGCCCTGTACCTGCAGGGAAAGATCGTGCGGGAGAAGGTATGGGGAGACGAGGGGACACTGGAACGTTTTTTGGGAAGCGTTCCCGTACAAAGGGCGAATAAGAAATAACAGACAACACCCAACACTGATTATAAGGGAATTTCATCATGCTCCAGAAACCACGGGGAACACGGGATTTTTTACCGGACGAAATGGAAGCGCGGCGCTCGGTTGAAGGGCGCCTGCGGGAAGTCGGGCGGTTGTGGGGCTACCGGGAAGTGTGCACACCGGAGTTTGAAGACCTTGAACTCTTCACCATGCGCTCAGGCGAAGGGATTATCGACGAGATGTATGTCTTCGAGGACAAGGGAGGGCGGAAGCTGGCGCTGCGCCCGGAGATCACGGCCGCGGTCATCCGGATGTATATCAACGAGGCAAAGGTTGCCCCCAAGCCGCTCCGCTGGTGTTATTTTGCCGACTGCTTCCGGTACGAGCGTCCGCAGAAAGGGCGGTACCGCCAGTTCTGGCAGTTCGGCGTGGAGCTGATCGGTGCAGATACCGCGATGGCGGATGCCGAGGTGATCATGCTTGCCGCGGACATGCTGGATGCCACGGGTGTCCGGTACGAGCTGAAAGTCGGGCACCTCGCACTCATGAAGAACCTGGTTGCCGGTCTCGATCCTGCCGCACAGCGGAAAGTCCGGGCACATCTGGACAAGCGGGACTACCCGGGCCTGAAAGAGACCCTCGCGGCAATGGAAAAACCGGATCTTACCCATTCCCTGGTATCTCTCGTGGAGTGCCGCACACTGAAGGAGGCATTCGCGATTGCCGGGGATGTTCCCGGCAGGGAGCGGATCGAGCAGACGCTCGGAGCTCTTGATGCCTATGGCGTGAAGTACACGCTGAACTTCGGAATTGCCCGGGGGCTTGACTACTATACCGGTACGGTCTTCGAGGGTTTTGCCGACAATCTCGGAGCAGAGAACCAGATCCTTGGAGGCGGGACCTATCGGCTCGCGCACCTGTTCGGCGGGGATGACATTGCTTCCTGCGGGTTTGCAATCGGGTTCGACCGGGTGATGGTTTCGCTCGGCGATGCAAAGCCCCGACAGGATAGTATTGTCGCTATTGTCTGCACGGAGGAAGGGAGGGCCCGCGCGCTTGAGGTCTCCCGGGCATTCCGCTCTGCCGGTCTCCGTGCCGAAATGGACCTGATGGACCGGGGACTTGGGGCACAACTTGCCCATGCCTCGAAATCTGCGGATTTTGCCGTGGTGATCGGGAAGCGGGAGGCGGAGTCCGGAGAAGTCACCCTCAAAAACCTGAAGACCGGGGAACAGAAATCGCTGGATCTTCCGGCTGCCATCGCCGAGGTGGGAGCGCATGGTGCTCGCTGATGAGCTTGCAAAACAACAGCGCAGCATCAGTGTCGCGGAATTCTTCGAGAAGAACAAGCACCTCCTTGGGTTCGATTCACCCACCCGCGGCGTCATCACCACGATCAAGGAAGCGGTCGACAACTCGCTGGATGCCTGCGAGGAAGCGCAGGTGCTCCCGGACCTTTTTATCAGTATCAAAAAAGTCTCAAGCGAGGTCTTCCGGATCATTGTCGAGGATAACGGTCCCGGGATTGTCCCCGCCCAGGTTCCCTTTGTCTTCGGGAAACTCCTGTACGGTTCCCGGTTCCACCAGATACGCCAGACCCGCGGCCAGCAGGGAATCGGGATCTCGGCGGCTGTGCTCTATGCCCAGCTGACAAGCGGCGTCCCGACCATTGTCATATCCAGTACCGGAGCAAAGGAATCTGCCCACAAGTTCGAGATCCAGATTAAAATCGAGACCAACGAGCCTGATATCATATCAGAGGGGCCGTTCGAATGGGACCGGATCCATGGCACCCGGGTGCAGATCGAGTTCAAGAGCACGATGTCGGCGAAGAAGAAGCTGATCGAATACCTCCGGTACACCTCCGTGGTCAATCCCCATGCCCGCTTCCGCGTGGAGCTGGACGACGAATCCTTCACGTTCGAACGGGTGAGCCAGGAAGTGATAGCCTGCCCGGTGGCAATCCAGCCCCACCCGCACGGGATCGAGTTCGGCCAGCTCAAGCGGATGGCCGCGGCAAGCGAGCTGAACCTTGCAGATTTTCTCGTGGAGTCCTTCAGCCGCGTGGGCAAGAAGAGTGCGCAGGAGATGTGCGGGCGATCGGGGCTGAAAGCAACCCTGAAGGTCAAAGGGCTGTCCACGGAGGACTTAAAAAAGCTCCTCGCTGCCATGCAGGACATTGCGGTGCCGGCCCCGCCCGCAACGCAGTGCCTCTCCCCCATTGGCGAGGAACTCCTCCGGCGCGGTCTCGAGAAGGAGTTCCAGATGGATTTTGTCGCATCCCGCACCCGCCCGAGTTCGGTCTTCTCCGGCCACTCCTTCATGGTCGAAGCTGCGATCGGGTACGGGGGCCGGCTGCCGGTGGAGGGCAACGCGATCCTCCTCCGGTTCGCCAACCGCGTCCCCCTCATGTACCAGCAGGGAGCCTGTGCCATCACGGAATGCGTTACCGGGATCACCTGGAAGCTGTACAACATCCCCTCGCAGGGTGGTTTCCCGACCGGGCCGGTACTTATCCTTGTCCATGTCGCATCCACAAATGTCCCGTTCACGAGCGAGAGCAAGGATGCGGTTGCCGGGATCCCGGAGATCGAGAAAGAGATTACCCTTGCCCTGCAGGATCTTGGCCGGGAGCTCAAGAACTTTGTCTCGCGCCGGGACAAGAGCAAACTTGCCGAGGACCGGGCACGGGCTGTCTGTGCCATCATCCCGGAGCTCGCGGAGAAAGTGAGCTCAATTGTGGAAAAACCGCTCGTGGATACCACTCCCATCGAGGGAAAGCTCATGCGCAAGATGATTGCCAAGAAGGCGACCCGTGACGGAAAGGTAACCATCGAACTGAACAATTATACCGCCAAGGATGCAGAGGTCTCGGTGTACGAGATCTCCTGCGACAATGCGGCGGATGCAGCGCCCAGGGCAGACTTTGTCAGCGAGATGGACGGGCAGTTCACGAAAGTCTGGAAAGCGACCATACCCCCACGGGAGGTCTGGCGTGTCTCATATTCAGGGAAGGGCGGGGGGATTCTCGATATCCGTGGTATCGAGGATGCAAAGAAGATGGTGGTGGATCTCGATGTCTAAGGAAGAGCTTGAGAAGAAGTCGTTATCGGCCCTGCTCCGGATAGCGAACGCCTGGTACGACCAGATGAAGGGCGGGGAGATCCCTTCTATCTCGCTCCCCACGCGGACGAAGTACAATATCGAGTTCGATGATGCGAGCGAGGTCTGGAAGTACGGCGACAAGGAGAGCATGCGGACGGCAGCCTCGGCAAAAAGCGCCACGCACCTCCTGAAGATGGCGTATGTTATCGGGTTCATCAAACAGCAGCTCAAGGAGAACCGGTCCTCAACCCTGAGAGAGATGTATTATATTTCCGAGGGCTGGAAGCGGGCCAAGTTCGGTGCGCAGGACGAGAGCAATTTCCTTATCGAGGACCTCGAGATCCTTTCCGATGTTCCCCGGGAAGGGTTCCACCTCCATCCCGAGGAGAACGGGGCATCGATCTACGGCCCGATGCGGATCCGGGAAGAGACCCGGCGCGGGATGAAGACGATCCATTGCCAGGACGATGTCGGGCAGGCCGGCTACACGATCCCGAACAACGTAGAGAACATCGAGCTCGTGGACCACGATGCAAAGTTTGTCGTCGCCATAGAGACCGGTGGTATGTACGACCGTCTTATCGAGAACGGGTTTGACGAAGAACACAATGCGATCCTTGTCCATTTAAAAGGCCAGCCGGCACGATCAACGCGGCGGATGCTGAACAAGATCAGCATTGCATGGGACCTGCCGGTCCTGGTTTTCACGGATGGGGACCCGTGGTCGTACCGGATTTACGCATCTGTCGCATACGGCGCTATCAAGAGCGCCCACATGTCCGAGATCCTCGCAACGCCAAAGTCCCAGTTCCTCGGCCTGCAACCGAGCGATATCCGGGACTATAACCTGCCCTCGGATAAGCTGACCGACAAGGACGTTGAAGCGCTCAGGTCGGAGCTCACGGATCCGCGGTTTGCCACGGACTACTGGAAAAAGCAGATAAACCTGCAGATCGATATGAACCTGAAATCGGAACAACAGGCGTTTGCCGCCCGCGGCCTTGATTTCGTAACCAAGAAGTACCTGCCGGCCCGGCTTGCTGATATGGGAATTATCTGAAACCCCCATGAAACCGTACACCCTCGGCCTGTTTGCCAACATGTATCCGGCGTTTGACGGGGATTACCGGGGGATATTTATCCGGCAGATGGTCAGGGATCTCGAAGCCCGGGGGGTTACGGTGAAGAAAGCGGTGAAGACTTCGCCATCCCTGACGGGATATATCCCGTTTTACGGGCAGTCGCTTATCCTGGCACGTGACTCGTCTCCCGATATCCTTCAGGCGGAATACATCCCGCACAGCAGTATCATTCCGGCATTTCTGAAAAGGAGAGAGATTCCCCTTGTCCTCAAATTCCATGGTGACGACGCGCGGATCTACCCGTTTAAAAACCCTTTCAACAGGGCGCTGACCCGATGGATACTCAATCGGGCCGATCATGTTATCACTTCGAGTGAGGAGATACGGAGGATCCTTATCGGTATTGGGGGTAATCCCCGGCGGATTTCTCCTATCCATACCGGTGTGGACTCCGTCTTCTTTGCTCCCGGCTCCCGGAGCGAAGCCCGGGCAGCCCTCCAGCTTCCGGAATTACGAACAACGTTTGTTTTTGTGGGCCGCCTTCATCCCTGGAAGGGAATACCGGAGATAATCCGTGTTGCGGAAGCATGTCCGGATCTCCTCTTTGTCCTGATCGGCCCGGGGACTGTTCCGGCTCACCCGGATAACTGTATCTTTACCGGTGCTCTCGTTACCAAAGAGGTCCGGACATGGCTCCATGCTGCGGACAGTATGATCCTCCCGACCCATACCGAAGCAATCCCAACCTCGGTGA
>JBAVWM010000139.1:0-4184 GCA_049697815.1 Methanoregula sp.
ACTCCGATTGCACCGATCGCGTTCCCGTCCATGTCCCGGATAGGCGTGACCGTAACCGGCACCTGTTTGTAGGCACCGCTCGTGGGTGTGACCCGTATGGTCCGGTTTTGTGCAATCACGTCAAGCAGCACCGGGCCGTTGTAGTGGCGGTCAATGACCCTGCCTTCCTCCACCCGGATTCCATCTTTATCCCGGGATTTTGCCGTAACGGGAAGGCGGTGGATCAGTTCATGGACTGCAAGGACAACGGGTTCGAGATCGGCTGCCTCAGCGCTGCAGGAGAGTGTATAGCGGTGCATCGGAATACCTCATTACTCTGGTCATTGTCTATCCAGATGAAGGTTGTGGAGGGGCTTATCTTTCTATCCATTTTTGGATTTCCGCGCCAGGTATTTTTCTTTCAGGGTTTCCCGCTTTTTTCATAGTGTGCAATCCACTCACGGCACCAATGTTCACGTTCGGTATTGCTTTCCCCCCTGTTCACGAATGACCCTGGCTGCAGGAACATACCTGATCAGGAAATGCAGGGGATGTCCTGCTGCCCTATAAAAAAAAGTCATGGTTGTTCCTGCCGTTTCTGGTATTCCTGCACAATAACGCCGGCCCGTACCAGGCTGTCAAACGTTCCTGCATCGCTCCAGAACCCCCTGAGAAGGGAATATGACATCGTCCCCTTGCTTATGTAAGCATTATTCACATCAGTAATTTCCAGTTCCCCGCGTACCGAGGGCTTGAGATCCCGGATTATCCGGAAGACCCCGGCATCGTATATATACAGGCCGGTCACTGCCAGGTTGGATTTTGTTTTTTCTGGCTTCTCTTCGATACTCAGGATCCGATCGCCGGCGATCTCCGCCACACCAAACCGCTGAGCGTCCGTTACTGCCTTGAGAAAAACCCGTGCACCTGAGGTAAACGACTGAACCGCATCCCTGACCGAATCTTCAAAGATATTGTCGCCGAGAATAACTGTCACACACTCGTTATTCGCCCATTTCTGTGCAAGTCCCAGGGCCTCTGCGATTCCTCCAGCCCCCTCCTGTATCTCATACGTCAGCTGGACGCCGAATTCCTTACCCGAGCCCAGTAATTCAAGGAAATGCCCGGCATGCCCGCGTCCGGATACAATCATTATTTCTGTTATCCCGGCATTAACGAGCGTCTGCAATGGGTAATAGATCATCGGTTTGTCATATACCGGGAGCAGGTGTTTGTTCGTAACCTTTGTGAGCGGATAGAGCCGCGAACCTGTTCCTCCAGCAAGAATAATTCCTTTCATAGATGATTACCTCTGTACCGGATATACTGCCTGACCGTATCTTTCCAGCATTGCATCGGATTTGTTTTCGTATTCGCAAGAACCGAACATGCAGGATGTTTTGCACGATGGGGAAATTCTGCAGTCGTACAAGGGACGGCATTCGGGATAAATGTGCGGGCACATTCATACCTGCTGCATCGGCCGTTGCAGGTGATATGATATCTGCCGGTTTCCTTGGTGATAAGATCCCGGGTTTTTTTACAAGATCTGTTGTATACCTCGTTTTTCCAATCCGATCATGAACTACTTTGACGCCGCTACTTTTGAGAATACGAGAATGATAACCCCAAAATTTTTTCGTGTCCCGCATATCGAAAGCAAAACCTTGAGTATTCCGGATATGTATATTTCTCCATGGCCATGATCGAGAACGGGAAACAGGAAGGTTTTACGGTCTGGTTTACCGGGTGGTCAGGATCAGGAAAGACCACCCTTGCCCTCGAGGTTGAAAAGGCCATCCGGGATAGGGGGATTCCGTTTGTCCAGCGGCTTGACGGGGATATTGTCCGGGAGGATCTGACCCGCGATCTCGGTTTCTCAAAGGAGGACCGGGATGAAAATATCCGGAGGGTGGCCTTCGTTGCTGCCCTGCTGAGCAGGAATGGTGTTGCAACTCTCGTATCCTTCATCTCCCCCTACCGGGAAGCACGTGACCGGGCCCGGTTTTCCTGCCACAATTTTATCGAAGTTTATGTCCGGTGCAGTCCTGATATCCTGATTTCCCGGGATGTCAAAGGGTTCTACAAAAAAGCCATGAAGGGCGAGATCCGGAACTTTACCGGGATTAACGATCCGTACGAGGAACCGCTGAATCCCGAGATCACCGTTGATACCGGTGTGATGTCGGTGGTGGAAGCACGGGACGCCGTCCTCGGTTACCTGCGGGAAAAGAACCTCATCCGCGTCGCATGACCCGGCTGGTCCCCGCGTCCTCCCGGTCCGCTGATAAAGAAATATCAGGTAAAAAACCCTTACATACTAATTAATCATAGTGAAAAAACCGACCGGAGAACGGATCTCCCCCGGGACATGGAGCACAAACCCCGTATGAAAAGCGGTGAAAGTTATACCCTGACAACCCTGCAGGCCCTTGAAACAGAGAGCATCTATATTATCCGGGAAGTTGCTGCCGAGTTTGAAAATCCCGTGATGCTTTATTCGGTCGGGAAAGATTCGTCCGTTATGGCCCATCTGGCAATAAAAGCATTCTATCCTGAACGGGTGCCATTCCCGCTCCTCCATGTCGACACGGGCTGTAAATTTCCCGAGATGTACCGGTTCCGGGATGAATTCATACAAAAGAACAACCTCCGGCTTGTCGTTTACCGGAACGATGAAGCGTTGCTCGGGGGTGTCAACCCCTTTGATCTCGGTACAGTGAAGTGCTGTGCCGAACTCAAGACAAAAGCCCTTCTTAACGCCCTTATCCAGGGCGGTTATGATGCCGCATTCGGGGGTGCCCGGCGGGATGAGGAAAAGTCCCGTTCCAAGGAGAGGATCTACTCGTTCCGGGATAAATACGGGCAGTGGGACCCGAAAAACCAGCGGCCTGAACTCTGGGATCTCTATAACGGGAAGATCGACAAAGGGGAATCTATCCGGGTCTTCCCGCTCTCGAACTGGACCGAACTCGATATCTGGACCTACATCCATCATGAGAACATCCCGGTTGTCCCGCTCTATTTTGCACAAAAACGAAAGGTCATACATCGTCACGGGCAGCTTATCCCGGTTTATCCGGGTACCCGGCTCAATGCCGGTGAGGAGATCACCGAATTGATGTGCCGGTTCAGGACTCTGGGCTGCCATTTCTGTACCGGGGCGGTCAGGTCTACTGCAGCGTCGCTCCCGGAGATCATCGAGGAGATGATGGTTGCCCGGTACTCTGAACGGATAACCCGGGTGATCGATCACGACCAGGACAGTTCCATGGAACAGAAGAAACGGGAGGGATACTTCTGACTTCGACGGAATCTTTCCTGAAAAGAAACGAGTCAAATGACCTGCTGAGGTTTTCCACGGCCGGGAGTGTTGATGATGGCAAGTCGACCCTGATCGGGCGCCTCCTTTTCGACTCGAAATCCATCTTCGAAGACCAGCTGGAAGCACTGAAACGGTATTCCTCTGTCAACCGGCAGACGGACCTGGATTATTCCCTCATCACTGACGGTCTTAAATCGGAACGGGAACAGGGCATCACGATCGATGTTGCCTACCGCTATTTTTCCACGCCGAAACGGCGGTTTATCATCGCGGATACTCCCGGGCACGAACAGTATACGCGGAACATGGCCACCGGGTGTTCAACGTCCTCCCTTGCGCTGATCCTTATCGATGCCACAAAAGGTATCATGACCCAGACGAAGCGGCATACCTTCATCTCATCGCTGTTTGGCATCAGGCACCTCATCGTCGCAATCAACAAGATGGATCTTGTGGACTTCTCAGAAGATGTTTTTTCTGCAATCACCGACGACTACCGGGCCTTTTCCGACAAGCTTCCTGTTGAATCGATCCAGTTTATCCCGCTATCTGCCCTCTATGGTGACAACGTCATCCAACGGAGTAACAGGATGCCCTGGTATCACGGTCCCTCGCTCCTTGACTATCTTGAATCGGTTAATTTCTCTACCTGGCGGAATCTTATTGACTTCCGGTTCCCGGTCCAGTACGTGAACCGGGGGGGCCGTGGAAGCGGGCTGCGGGGGTACTGCGGTACCATTGCGTCCGGCATCATCCGTCCCGGTGAAAAAGTAAGAATCCTCCCGTCCGGAAAAGAGAGCCGGATAAAAAAGATCATCACGTATGAAGGGGAGCTGCCCCATGCCTACTCCCCCCAGGCTGTGACGCTATACCTGGAAGA
>JBAVWM010000140.1:0-6200 GCA_049697815.1 Methanoregula sp.
CAGCTCACTGGCGTAACTGTGACGGATTTTATGGGGTGTAATGCCCTGGGGTGCATAGTGTTTGAAAATATGCTGGATTGCACGGGACGAGATGTGCTTACCCTGCTGTCCGACAAAGAGTGGCCCGACAATCCGGTTGCCGATGAATTTCATCAGGTCACTCAGTGTTTCATCATCAATAAAAACCGTCCTTATTTTATCGCCCTTCCCACGAATCCGGATTGTATGCTCGTCAAAATCAATATCCTCAATATTAATATTACAGAGCTCCGATACCCGGACACCGGTTGCGTATATGGTTCTGACAATAAGTTTGTCCCGGGTATCTTCAATCGAGTCAATCAGACGGAGAACCTGGTTATGTTTTAAGTATTTCACCTCCTGCTGTTTGATGCGTGGCCGGTCAATCCCTATCAGGGGGTTCGTGGTGACAACTTCCTGAGAATACAGGTAGCGGTAAAATGAACTCAGCGTGGAGATGATACGGTGGAATGTCTTGGGTTTATACGTCTGCATCGACGATACAAAGGATAAAAAATCATTCACCAAAACCGGTGTCACTTCAACGGATGTATCCAGTCGCGCCTTCTCAAAGTCTTTCCAGTAGAAGACGAGCTTCGTCACATCCGTATTACGCCGCAGCCAGATATAGTACCCGAAGTGCCTGATGACCTGTTCATAACTGTCAAGAGTCCGGGGAGAGTAATTTCGCATACGGAGATAATTCCGGTAACTTTTCAGCCACTCAGAAAAATACCCGCTTTCCATGCTCTATTCTTTTTTATCTCAAATAAATAAAGGTTTGCGCAGAATAGACGTTCTGCGAAGTCCACAAATTGGGATATCTCATCAAGGATTTGAGCAATCCTTCTGTGCGGACGATTCCTAGTTCCCTGTCCTACATAGCAAACTCCACAGGAAATGAAAAAATGAATACAGGTTCCATATTCCAGAAACAGGTTTTTTTCATACATACAGGGTCAATTACCCAAAACACACAAAAAACATATACAGGGCGCGAATGTAAAGTTTTACAGTCGCAACTTCAGGGTGACTATATCGCAATTCCTCACAAAAAACCGATACATAGCCCCTTAAGAAAAAACCGGACCGGCATACCAGCAGGATCCTGGGCATTTCCTGATATCACCATTTCCTTTCACCTGGTACTGGTACATTAATTTCAGGAACTCATTCCCAGGCATTTTCCAAAATAATATCCATGAATTCCGGTACCCTTCATAATAACGGCATCAGCAGGAAACAAAAGATACTTTTTCGGAGTTTAATAATTGAAGATTTTTCCTGATAGCCGCTGCACTTGTTACCCGGATCTGGAAATACCGGCCGCAAGGTCACTCTTGTGAAGAAATTACAATAACCCATGTTCACACGGAGGCCGTTGTATAAAAACTGGAATCTGCTTTCCTGAAATGAGATTCAACGGCCACCTTGTTGCATGCTACCGGTATCCCGAGAGGGAACGAGATCCGCCTCCGCCCCCCACCCCCGCTTTTTCATCTACATCATTTAAAATCTTCCTCACGAAACTGAAACAGAATTTTTAAACCAGCACCTTATGCTCATACTCGTATTAAAAAAAGGAAGGAATGATCGTAACTCCAGGGTGATGACTTGTGCCATCAGCTTGCATCGAAGAGCGGCTCCATTCATTTTATGTCCTGCTATCTCCAGAAGGGAGAACTTTAAATTAAAAAAAATTGCATGAGGAAGATGAACAAAAGAGATAAATAAACCACATTTTACAATAATCAAATACACTGATTTTTACGACGACATATGGAAAAAATTTGGATTTCCAAAGATTGAAGATAATTATTAAGATTCAATGAAAGAATAGATTTTTTACTCTATTGGAATCCTATCCAAAAGCGTTGAACGGACGACGGAAAAATTTAAGGTACAGTGTCTTCTTACTCTGATGTTTCATCAAAAAGCAAGGAGCCGATTTAAAAATCAGCAAGCCGGAATATCAGGTTTAGCCAATCTGCAATGTCAGTTGTAAGTCAACGAGAATTTCACCATATTCCTGCAAATATTCGAAGAAGATCTACATCCGGGTTTACCAGTGGGTATTGCAGCCCATTATTACTCCGCGAGAACCGGCAAGATTTCCTGAAAACATCGATCTCAGTTGATACTGATCTGCTGGTGATCGCCAAGTTCATCGTCTCGAAAAGCCGGGTCCATGATACGCGGTATACCAGTAAATTGCTCTTGCAATGCCATAATAACCGGAAATCGGATTGTTACATCATGGACAGAGGCTATGATTCTTAAGAGATTCATCGTCTCACCTGAGATAACCTGAATGCCGAATTCATCATCCTCACCGTTCATGGAATAATGAAATCATTGGTGTACATACCGTTAGGAAATAGCCCGTCAATTCGATGATTTCAGATACCGGAAACGACAATTGGTTAAAACCGCATTTTCTATCCTGAAAAGAAAGTTTTGTGGCAATCTCAAAGCGGGTTTTCTGGCATACACTGGTCCTGGCAGAACATGATTCCGCATTTCCAGGGGATTTTTAGAACGGTGAATGGGCAATTATCCGCTTAATTCTTCGTTTCTCCAGATTATTCTTATTTAAAATTTTATCCGAATAAATTTGAAAAATCAAGAGTTTTGATTTTTCATTTTGTCGTTATAATTTATGGTAATAAAACTTTTAATCCAATTACGATAATCCTCACTATTCCATAAGTTCCCGGGGGTCCGTGAAAAAAACGATAAATTTCTCTTCAGGAAATAAGATTCAAAAGATCTGGAAAACATGAATTTCCGGCGTAAATTGTTAAAGATTTATCTAAATGTGTGAAGTCATAGTATTATATCCATAGTTTTGAGAATTCCAATGTGAAACGCTTATTATTGAGTTTTCAATATTTCAAGATTCAGAATACCATTTAAAAAACAATGAAAAAGAGGTCCCCGGACCCAATAAACCCGCATTTAATCTATTGAATTGGGAAAAAACACATTAAACGATGAAGAATCCATGACTGATATATCCCGGCACGGTAAACATGAAAATATCCTGACTGAACCGTATGAGATGACGGATTCAACCAGACAGCAAATCATCTTCAGGTCCCGCCTGCTAAAGACAGGGGGAAATCACCAGTTCCACCGTACCCCGGGTTTGCGATAAAGCGCTTGAAAGGCCTTCTCTGCCCAACAATTCGTTGCAGGAAGCATCCGATCCTGGCGGGTTCACCAGATATTCCGGCAATACTACCGGCAGTGAAAAAACCCCTGAAATAAGGTTTTTCTCTGAGTTCGGGTGCAATTTTTATATATAAAAAATATAAGATGAAAACGATCAGTTCTTTATATAAACCGTATGATGCTATATCTAAAGGAGCTTTTTTTACACAATTTTACTTGCAGGCATATCAATTTCAGAATGCGGATGATCCTGCAATCTCTCGAACCGAATTATCAGCTTTTCGGTCAGCGACTTCTCTAAAAAAAATATGGCTATATTATAATTGAACGATGGAGGGTCATTGCCTGAAATAACCACACGTCAAAAGAGAGAACATCCTCCAGGGGGGGGCCAAGGGTATAACAATCAGGTGTTGCCTATCCATCCATTCTGGAGACAATCATTCCCGGGAAAAACTGTGAATACCAGAAGGCAGCCGTAACAGCGACTCAGGATTTTACATTCTGGAAAACCTTTAATGCCTGGCAGGATTCCCTCCTCATGAGCCACCAACAGCGTGGGGATACTGACGGATCACTGACCGCTTTTTCCATAAGGAATGACGCGAGTCAAGGAGCGGGATGCATCCGGTTATCACAAATAAAATGTCAGTCAAAGAACACCGTTTTTCTCCTGTTTCAGTAATAATAACACTCAACATTCACCACTCTGCTCTTTGAGAAGAACAGGCTCCTCCAATTGGAACAATCCTGCCGCGAGAGGACATGAATTCCGGACAACTGCTAAGCCCATACCCGCACCTGCCCTTTTGCATTTATCTGGCAATTCACCGGCAAAATGAAACATTGATTCTCGGTGGAACACAAGAGATGAACTCCCGGGATAAATAACGCGATGAACGGTCGGATATGTTCCGGCCTTTCTCCACAACAGTTTTACCGGTCCTTTCTTTTCCAACCACCCCGTTTTATCTTTCCGACGTAAAACCGCAAAAAAAACCCTCTTTATAAACCATATACTGCTATATGTAATAACACCCTACAATAAAAACAAGAGAGAGAAAAAGGTCAAAAAAACCAATAACTCAGGAGTGGTCAGGGTGTACTGCAATGGATGATCTGAATTCCAGACAGGATATCAACAAGTACAGGAAATTCAAGAAAGTTGATGGTGCAACGTATCGCAAGGTCAACCAGTTCCTGCGTAAGCGGACCTATATCACCGCACGGGAATGGGCTCTTGCCCGGCTCTGTACCGATTTCCGGACATCGGGAGGGGCAGAGATGACATTTATCGGTCTGCACCTCCCGGAGCTCGTCCCTTTTATGGAGGATACCTATACACCCCAGGCTGTAAACCAGGCCCGCAACGCATTCAAGAAAAAAGTGCGGAAGTCAAGCGCTACCTTTTTCTACGGAGCCATGTGTGGTTTTTTTACAACCGATGAGCTGGATGATTTGTTGTTCGAGGCAAGCGAGGTTGCACGGTTCCTGCTCGAAGTGGAAGGAACCACGCTGGATATCGATGAAGAGATTGATATCGAAGACCGTATTACCAACGTGATGCGGGGTGTCGGAAAGGCCGCCAAAACCCTCCTCAAAAGCCGCAGCAACGAAGAGCGCGTTAAGGATCAACCGGACAGCACGGACCTGTCAAACCTCGTATCCGGGAATGACCCGCACCTGGAATCCACCGGTTCAGCTCATGAGGAGGTCCTCCAGGACACCAGTACTGCCCCAGCCACACCAGAACCGGCACCGCCGGAACCTGTCCCTGCAACAACGATTATTCCCGTCACAGAACCGGAAATGGTCGATGAAAACCCCGCTCCCGAAAAAGACCCGGAACTCTCAAAGTCCACTAAGATACAGGAACCGATGGAGCCGGCACTGAGCAGCCGGGATAAAAGCCCGAAGACAATGAAAAGCAGACCCTCCCCCACCGGTATTACCGTTCCGGAGAAGGAGGAACCATGAAAATTGTTCAGGTCACCGGGCGGTCCAATTCCGGCAAGACCACGTTCATTAAAAAACTAATCCCCGAGCTGAACAAAAAAGGGAGAGTTGCGGTGATCAAGCACCTCGCGGACCATGAATATCTCCTTGAAAAGGGAAAGGACACCACCGGCTTCTTTGATGCCGGTGCAGAGATCTCAGCTGGAATCGACGGAGATAAATCAGTAGTTGCTATACGGAACAATTCACTGGATGCTATCCTTGCACTCTTCAAAGTCCAGAGGATGGACTATGCCATTGTCGAAGGATTCAAGGATCGTTCGTTTAAAAAAATAGTGATTGGGGACCTGCAGGTTGAAGGATGCATTTTACACAATCCAACCGTACATGATGTAATCGCATCAATTGACCGTTTTGACACGTACTGATACATGAAGAAGGGTTGTATGTGAATACTTGATATTCGAATTTACAGAGAGAATAGCAAATAGAAAAATTATACATAAAGGTTCACATATCATAAAATTAAGTTATTCAAAGTCCGGAGAAGTTATCAGAACTATTGGAATATGAGGTCGATTAAATAATGGGAGATAGCAATGATAAAAAAAGATGAGGATCTTACCTGCGAAATCGGAGCCTGTTATCTTAAATACCTGCGAAAATGCCTATCTCAACTTCACGACCAAGAAAAGGAGTTAACGGAGCTGTGTAATAAAATCAAAATTGCAAATGCAATACATTTGTATGGATTTGGTCGCAGCGGAGCAGCGGCTATGTCTCTCGCCATCAGGCTACGTCACTTCTGCAATTATCTTAATCCGGTCTGGTGGGTGGGTGATCAGGTGAGGATGCCCATCAGGAGTGGCGATCTGGTGATCCTGTTCTCCCAGTCAGGAAATCGGAAAGAAGTTGTACTGATATCCAAAGAAGCAGCGAAGGCTGGTGCAGAAATCGCAGTAATTACTAGCTCTAAAAATTCAATCATCCGTTCAAAAGCTACCGTCACTATATTTTTACCAAAATTGAATAAAAAAATTGTCTATGGT
>JBAVWM010000141.1:0-6641 GCA_049697815.1 Methanoregula sp.
GGTCACCCGATCAGATAAACATTCCACATACTGCGAAATTTTCTACTCGGTTTCAGAAAACATTTCCTGAACACGTCGATATCGGTTCATACCACGCTGCAGGTAATCACTGTATTCATCGCTTCAAAAAGCCGGCTCCATGATACCCGGCATACCCGTACACTGCTCCGACAATGTCACAGAACCCGAAAGTCAGATTGGGTTGTCGCGGATCGAGGATATGACGATATCCATCTTTTTATCTGAGAATCAATGCTGAATCCATCACCCCCATTTGGTCCTGGAATAACGAGATCATTGGTTATACATATCATCAGGAAATGGCTCTCCATTTCGATAGGGCCGGATATAGAAAACAACAACTGGTTGAAAATATGTTTTCAGTTCTGAGAGAAATTCAGCGGAGATCTAAAGGCGAGGAGATTTCTCCTTCAGATGAAGGAAATCGCCAATAAGATGATTTGTCTGTAACCTTCACAGGTTCTTACAATTTTTCCTCTTTGAGGTTTTCTGCAAAGCAATTTTTCCCTATGGTATTACTTACAACAACACCGGTCTTTCCGGCATTCCCACACCTGCTCACCCAGCCTCACCAGTTCCCCATACCGCTCGAGCCCGGTCTTCCATCTCAGCGGCAGGGCATCCAGCCCCCAGTACGCCCCCGCCAGTGCACCGGTACACGCCCCCACCGTATCCGCGTCCCCGCCACGGTTGACCGCGGAGAGGATGGCCATCTCTGCCGACTTCGCATGCATAAAAGAATGAAGGGCCGCATGCGAGCAGAGTACAGCATCTAAGGAGGGATCCGGATCATACTGATCATAACTCCCCAGCACCGTGTGCACTTCATTCTGTGTACAGAGCGAACGGGCGTGCCGGAACGCAGCAGCCCGTGACGATCCCCGGCACATGTCGCTCACCATCACGTTCAGGAATGCAGAGCAGTGGCCCCCGACCGGGTCGTAATGCGTTATCCGCGAGCAGGCAAGGCTCACAGCATATACTTCCGGGGCTGGGTAGAAGAGCCCGAGCGGAAACCCCCGCATCACGCTGCCGTTTGTCCGGCTGCCATGATTTTTCTTATGCACGAGCTGTGCGGCATGGTGCGGCACGGTCCCGGATCGCACAAGATCAAAGAACAACGTTGATGTAGGACCAAACCATTCAGGCCGTACTATATAGGCTTCAGATAATTTTTTCACAAGGTCATTTTCACAAAATCCCCTGCGTGCAACCAGCGATTCCGCTACTGCCATTGCCTGCAGGGTGTCGTCGGTACATTCTCCTTTTTTTCTGGAATGGCGACCACCGGAACGGTATTCTGCCACCCAGACTTCAGGCTGTCGAGATCCTTCCAAAGGCGCACCCAAAGCGTCCCCCATTGCGAGCGCAACAAGCGATCCTGCGTGCCGCAGGGTACTGGATATAAACCTCACCAATAAGGTATATGTGTTCAACAAAAAATAGAATCCTTTTGGAAAAGGTGATAGTGTGCAAAAGGAAGAATTACTCCATCTCCACATGCTGATGATTCACATCAAGAAATACTACGAAGGAACCTCCCACGAAGAAATTCACACTGACCGTTATAATACCCTTGAAATCTCTCCTGTCCATATCCATAAAGATAAAAAAGCCCACAAGGATGCTCTCCTCACGCTCGGGGATGAGATCGTGTCCCATATCCACGGCCAGCAGATGCCTGTGGTGAACTACTCTTCTGATACTGCATCACAGAAAGTTGCAGCCGAACATTAACCTGTCATGGATGAGGTGCAAGCTTACCGGGAGATCATCTCCCGCATCCTCGCCCTTCCTCCCGGAGACGAAGCGACCGTCAGCACGGCCAAGGTAGCTATCTGCCGGAAGTACGGCCTTGCCGTTGTTCCGAAAAACTCTGCCATCCTGGCTGCTGCGCTGCCGGAGGAGCATGAGACCCTCCGCAGGATCCTGATGGTCAAGCCTTCCCGCACGCTCTCGGGGGTTGCCCCCGTTGCCGTGATGACCTCCCCCTCCCCCTGCCCGCATGGAAAGTGTCTGCCCTGCCCGGGCGGGCCGGACCACCCGTTTCACTCCCCGCAGAGCTATACCGGCGAGGAACCGGCGGCAAAACGGGCACGCGAGCATGACTTCGACCCGTTCCGGCAGGTACAGGCACGGCTCGGGCAGTTCGAGATCCTCGGGCACCGGGTGGAGAAGGTGGAACTGATCGTCATGGGTGGGACCATGACCGCCCGCCCGGTGGAGTATCAGCAGGAGTTCGTCTCCCGCTGCATCGAGGCGATGAACACCTACCCCGGCGGTATTCCGGCACGAGAGCCCCGGAATATCCGCGAGGTTGAGGATGCCAACGAGACGGCGGATATCCGGTGCGTTGCGATAACCTTTGAGACCCGCCCGGACTGGTGTAAATCAGAGCACATCGACCGGATGCTGGAGTATGGCGTGACCAAGGTGGAACTGGGAGTGCAGCATGTCGATGACGGGATCCTCCAGTATAACCGGCGGGGGTGTACGGTTGCGGACACCGTGGAAGCAAACACCCTCCTCCGCGATGCCGGCATGAAAGTCGGGTTCCACATGATGCCCAACCTGCCCGCGTCAGATGTGGAATCCGATAAAAAGATGTTCGAAACCCTCTTCTCCGACCCGCGGTTCAGGCCGGACTTCCTCAAGATATATCCCACCCTTGTTACACCCGGTTCCGAGATTGAGGATCTCTGGCAGAAGCAGGAATATTCCCCGTATGCCGAGGACGAGCTGGTCGATCTCATTGCGTACGCAAAATCCCTCATCCCTGAGTACACACGGCTCCAGCGGATCCAGCGCGATATTCCCGCAAAGCTGATCGTTGCCGGCTCCAGGCACTCCAACTTCCGGCAGCTGGCCGGGAAACGGCTGAAAGAGTCCGGGAAACGCTGCCGGTGCATCCGCTGCCGGGAGATCGGCAGGCTGCCGTCGCTTGCGGAACCGGTAATCCAGGTGCTAACGTACGCAGCGTGCGGGGGAACAGAGTACTTCATCTCCGCGGTCTCGGACGACTCCCTCGTCGGCTTTGCCCGTCTCCGCTTCCCCTCCATGACGTACCGGCCGGAACTGGAGAACGCAGCCCTCCTGCGGGAACTCCATGTCTACGGCAGCCTGGTGCCGGTGGGAAAGGATGCCGAGTCCGAAGAATGGCAGCACCGGCATTACGGGAAGGCGCTCCTGACCCGGGCCGAGGAGATCGCTCGCAGCGCAGGATTCAGCCGGCTTGCAATCATGAGCGGGATCGGCGTGCGGCCGTATTACCGGCGGCAGGGCTATGAACGCAGGGGTCCGTATATGATCAGGGAGTTGTCATGAACCCGGCGACAACGGAGTTCCTCCGGCAGCGGTTTTGCGAATACTACAAGAGGACCGTGCTTGTCCCACCCCCCTCGCTCGGGCAGCGGGAGTGGGGTTTTGTCCTCTTCACCCCCGGCTCGACCGACATGCGCATGCGCAGGCACGTGGGTTTCTCCGGCCGCGAGGAGTTGTTCGAGTATATCCGGAACCTCGTGCCGCAGCACACCTATTACTCGACGGCGTATTACGAGAAGCCGGATGCCGGGACCATGGCGGACAAGGGCTGGTGCGGTGCAGACCTGATCTTCGACCTCGATGCCGATCATATCGTGCGGGGCCCCTACGACCAGATGCTTGCCCGCGTGAAGGAGGAAACAGAAAAACTCATCGCCATGCTCACGGACGAGTTCGGGATGGACAAAAAGAGCATCACGCTCGTCTTCTCCGGCGGGCGCGGGTACCATGTCCATGTCCGGGACATCGCGTTCCGCTCATGGGGGAGTGCCGAACGCCGGGAACTGATCGACTATGTCTGCGGGATTGGGATAAATCCCGCTGGGATGTTATCAGGAAAAACACCGACAATATCGGGATGGCAAAAACGCTATTCAGAGACATTGCTCGAGTATTTTACCTGGTTAAAAGTACAGGATCCCGCAATTGCTCTCGAACATTTACTCTCATATGACGGAGTGGGTGAGACATCGGCCGAACGGCTGATGAACGATTTGCCAAATCTTATCAATAAAGTGAATAATAATCCGCAGGGATTATTGGTGAGAAATTCACAAAAAGAACTTTGGATCCAGAACGAAGCTCTTCGAATCATTGTAAGTGATGATAAAGGCGAGTTCAAAAAGCGGCTCCTTTCCCGTGCCGCCCTTGCGGACGAACCGGTCACGACCGATACGAAACGGCTGATCCGGATGCCCACGTCCCTGCACGGCGGAAGCGGGATGCGGGTCCAGCCGCTCGAGCTCCGCGACCTGCATGATTTCGATCCCCTCACCGACGCCGTCGTGTTCGGCACCCGGGACGTGAAGGTGGACTTAAAGTTCTCCCTTACCCTGCCCATGCTCGGAAGTACTTATGAACTCCAAAAAGGCATCATTACAGTACCGGAAGCGGTGGCGGTATTCCTCTGCTGCCGTGGCATGGCGGAAATAACCTGAAATCTGGAGCACCCCATGAAGCTTGACGACCTGCGCAGCATCCTGTTATCGGAGCGGGAGACTGGCCGGCTCACGGCTGTAACCCCGGATATTTTCGAGAAAGGGCATGCAGAGCTTGCCGCCATAACAAAGAAGGTCTATGCATTCGAGGACCCGTTCTCGGATGAAGCGCGTGCCCTTATCGATGAGACTCTCTCAATACGGGAAACAATCCAGGATCTCTTTGCGATCCGTTCACGCAAGATTCTTGCGCTCACGATCATGCATGCGGAAGGCAACTATTATGATCGCGAGGAAGTGAAACGGATGATCCCGGCAGAGAAGGAGATGTTTGAGCAGATGACAGCGAGCATCGAACAATGCCAGGGAATCCTGCTGCATAACATCCCGCATACGCTTAATGCACCCCGTCATGAAGTTCCTGTTGCTGATGACGGCACTTCCCCGCCGGAACCGTATGAAGAAGAGGAGCCGGACGAGGGGTCGGGTGCGCTCCAGACCCCTGCTGATCCTCTGGCCCACCCCTGTGTCCTTGTCCACGTACTCGAGGACATGGATTCGTTCATGGGTGTTGACGGGAGGATTTATACTCTTGCAAAGGGAGATATAGTGACGCTTCCCGAGCGGAATGCTGCGGTCCTGTCCGAGCGCAACATAGTCTTAAATATCAATCTCTGTAAATAATATAGGTATTCGTAATCAGGATTATCGGTGAAATTTTCATGAAAATGCCAGCAAAATTTACTACGTACTGCCCCTTCTGCCGGAGTCACCAGGTGCACGAGGTTGAGAAGGTAAAGAAAGGCAAGACCACCGGCCTTCACTGGATTGACCGCCAGAAAGCCCGCAGGGGCACGGTTGGCAACATGGGCAAGTTCTCGAAAGTGCCCGGTGGCGACAAGCCGACGAAGAAGATCAATGTCCGGTACCGCTGTGTCACCTGCAAGAAGGCACACCTGCGCAAGGGTTACCGTGTCGCAAAGTTTGAACTGACGGAGTAAGAGCGTTATGGTAAGCACAATACGGGAAAACCGGAGCAAATTCTACAAGGTAAAGTGTCCGGATTGCGAGAACGAGCAGACCGTCTTTGAGAAGGCCAGCACGATTGTCAAGTGCGTAGTCTGCGGGCACGACCTTGCCACACCCACCGGCGGGAAGGCCATCTTCAAGGCCGAAATCGTCGAAGAACTCACGTGATACCTGCCATGCAAGACAGAGAATGGCCACAGGAAGCGGAACTGGTTGTCTGCACCGTAGAGAACGTCAAGGACTTCGTAGCCTTCGTCTCGCTGGACGAGTATGGTGGCCGCCAAGGACTCATCCCCATCTCTGAAATTGCAACCGGCTGGATCAAGTATATCCGTGACCACATCCGCGAGGGCCAGAAGATCGTATGCAAGGTCCTCAATGTTGACCGGAGCCGCGGCCATATCGACCTTTCTTTAAAGGATGTCAACGAGCACCAGCGCCGGGAAAAGATACGCGAGTGGAAGAACGAGTCCAAGGCTAAAAAATGGCTCGGATTTGTTGCGGAACAGACCGGCACACCCCTTGCTGAGATCGAGGATACGCTTTTTAAGAAATACGGGGCCTTTTACCCGGTCTTTGAAGACCTTGTCATAGATCCTGAGACCACGCTCAAAAAACTCGGTCTTTCCAAGACCGTCTCAGATATACTCCTGAAGGTTGCGCAGGAGAGCGTGAAGGTCCCGAGTGTCGAAGTGACCGGCCACCTGTACCTGACCTCCACGGAACCCGACGGGGTCTCGATTATCAAGAATGCACTCAGAAAGGCCGGTGCCGAACAGAAGGGTTCCGGTGTCAATATCGAGCTGCTCTATCTTGGTGCGCCCACCTACCGGATCAAGGTAACTGCCCCTGATTACAAGAAGGCGGAAAAGGCGATCGAGAAGGCGGCGAATGCTGCCATTGCCGTGGTGGAAAAGTCCGGTGGCGAAGGCAAGCTCATCAAGAAACCGAAGTCCGGGAAGAGCCAATGAGCGGGCGCATCCGTCACTGCACAGCAGATAAGACCTATACGCGTTCCCCGACCTGTCCGGTCTGCGGCAGGCCCACCTCGATAGCCCATCCCGCACGCTTCTCTCCTGAAGACAAGTACGGCAGATACCGCAGGTTATCGAA
>JBAVWM010000142.1:0-9166 GCA_049697815.1 Methanoregula sp.
TTGAAGCGGTCCGGAACGGCCAGCGCATCATGGTCGTCCCGATCCGGTATTCAAGCCGGCCCGGAACCGCAACCAAGCTCTCCCCGTTCCATGACGGGATAAAGATCGTCAGCACGATCTACCGGCTTGCACGCGTAAACAACCCGATGTTCTACTTCGGCATGATGGGTGTTTTTACCACCATTCTCGGTATCCTTGTCGGCATCTATGTCCTGCTCGAGTGGTTCCGCAACATCGACCACATCCCGCTCACCATCCTCACCGTGCTGCTCATCGTGGTCGGTATCGAGATCTTCATGTTCGGTATGATCAGCGACATGCTCCTTGTCTTTCACCGGGAGATCGTCCGGGAGATCCAGCTGCTCCAGCCACCCAAGCCGCCGAAATAATTTCGCCGTTTTCTCTTTTGGTTTCTAAAGATTTGGGCCTGAATCGATCGGATTCATTTTTGAATAGTTTGCAGGGGTAGAATCTGAGATGCAGGCAGGCAGGTATTTTTCGATGTATCGTTCTGGTGAATACCGCCGCCCCGAAGGGACGCCCCGCGGGGGGTCAGTGATAAAATAAGAAAAACACGTGAAACCATCGTGCCCCGCCGTGCCTCAGAGAGGCCCCGATGCAGGGAGCTCTCATATCCCCGGATTTTTTGGATTTTCTCTTCAAAAAAAACGGTATCGCACTCCCGGTGAAGAGAGACCGGAACTACATAAAATTCCGCTTGATGGCAAGAACCCTGCACGCGTGTTCTGCAAGGGACGTATAAAGGTACGCTTCATCCAGCGTCCTTCCTGCCGCAAAGGTGCCGTGGCCGCGTGCTATCGCCAGCTTCGAACGGACGAGCGCGTCGGAAACAGTGTCGGCAACCTCCTGCGATCCCGGCTCCCCGGAAACAACCGGGATCACCGGGCAGAACATGATGCCTTCACTGTCCTCGGGTCTTATTTCATCCCGGACAAGGGACAGGGCTACCGCAGCCGGGGGATGAGCATGGACGATCGCCTGGTGGGGGGTTTTTCTGTACACCTCCCGGTGAACCCGGTACTCACTCGACGCATCTTGAGGAACTTCACCAGCCAGCGGGACAAAGACCGGTTCCGTGGCAACATCGAGATAAGCCCCGGTGCGTTTGATATAAAAACCATCATCTCCGTTCCGCACGCTGATATTACCGAAATTTCCTCCCACGAGGTGCTCGGCAAAGAGCCTTTTTCCTATCCGCTCGAATTCACCAGAATACATGTATCACACCTCTTTTGTATACAGAACTCTTTTGCATATCCTACGATATATGCATGGGCTTGCCGGTTACCCTCGCTGTTGCAGGGAAGGACCCCCTCAACCAGGGCTTTTGCCGCTGAACGCGGGGTATGGATACCGGTACACCGCAGGATCTTTTCCGTGTATGCATCGATCACAAAACCCGTGCGGGAAAACCCGTGGCACAGATACTGTCAGCAGTCTCCTCGCCAATCCCGTTCAACGACAGGAGGTCTGCCCGCAGCACCGCAGTCGGGACGTTCTCCATTGCCTCGACACTCCCGTATATGTTCATGACATGAGCGGCCAGGGGCGGTAACCGTTGTGCCTTGATCCGGAAAAAACCTGTACATCGCAGAGCCTCCTCAATATCCCGGAAATCGGCTGACCGGATCGCGGGAAACGACCGGAATCCTCGCAAGGTAAGCTCAAGCGAGCGCACGGGTCACACGTTCCCACCGGGTCTGCCGGGTGGGGATCGCCCTGATTATGATCGCACAACGATTCCCGGGCCACCAGTTGATCTCCCCGTAACGGTCCCGTACGGCACGGTCTTTTGTACCTTACTGGAACTGGATACCGACATCCCGCATCTTATTGTAGCGTGCGATATTGAGCAGCAGGGGTGTGAGGCATTCGACCATACAGGACGCGGCAAGAGGTCCGGCATCGAAGGCCCGGAGCCGGGAGATCCGGTTTACGATACCCATGACTTCCCTCTTTGCCGCTTCATCATCGCCACAGACCGGCACGGAATAGGTGAGCTCTTCATCGAGTGCCTTCCACTTGTTGGCCGCAATCGTGTTGAACCCCGAGCAGATCCGGGCGCTTGGCGGGAGAAGGCGTTTGAGCATCAGGGCTGCAGATCCTTCCGGCGGCGGGACAAACGTGAAATGGTCCCGCTTTTCCATGGGATTGACCGGGCTGATAACAATCTTGCCTTCAAAGCCATGCAGACCTTCGAGCGTCATGGCCAGGTGCTTGAACGGGACAGCCAGTACCACAATATCCGCCGTATCGACAGCCTCCTGGTTGGAGACGCCGGTGAGCGAACAGGCCTTTCCCCGGCTTTTCAGGGTCTCGGTACCAAGCCTGCAGGTTGCCTCCGCCCTGTCTTTCTCGCGTGACCCGACAACAACATCGAAGAGGGGGGAGAGACGCAGGGCCATCCCCTCCCCGATATCACCGGTCCCGCCGACAATGCCAATCTTCACTTATCCCACCAGCGGCCGTAACATTTTTTCGAGCGTTGTCGCGTCCGTGACCCCTTCAAGGGACTGTATAACCTTGCCATCCTTCTCAATGATGAGGGTGGGAACAACGCGGATACCGTATTTTTCCGCAAGGTCCATATGCTGGTCGACATCGACTTTCCGGATCTCGACGATATCCCCCATCTTTTTTGCCAGTTCCTCGATGATCGGCGTCTGCACCCGGCAGGGCCCGCACCAGGTAGCAAAGAAATCAAACAAAATCGGCTTGCTCATAACGATATACCTGTAGGAGTTGTCGATGAAAAAAAAGATAAATCTATGGTATTGTTACTTGGAAAGGGTCTGCATGATGATCGTCCCGTATGCCGGCCGGGTTACGATAACACCGACAAGGACACCCATTATCGTGATGATGGCAAATCCCTTCAGGGTCGAGAGGTCCATCAGTGCGAGCGGGACCATGGCAATGACCACGGTCGCTGCCGCGGCAACAATGATCGTGAGGGCCCGGGAAAGCCTTTTTAAGTAAAGGTTGGGCGAAGGCACCTTTCCTTCGTGCAGGATCTCATCGGTGATGATCACGAGCTGGTCGATCCCGGTCCCCACGACGGCGACCAGACCGGCAATCGTTGGCAGGTCAATCTGGTACTGTATCAGGGCAATGAACCCGAGCAGGATGACCACTTCCGAGGTATTGACGAGGATCATCGGGAGCACGATGCTCGGTTCGCGGTACCGGTAATAGATTACGAATCCAACAGTGATCAGGGCGAGAATACCGGCAAGGACTGCCATGGCTTTATACCGCTCGCCAAGAGGTGCGGATGTACCTCCCGATCCTGCGATGGTTACATCCACCGGCAATGCTCCTGCGTGGAGGTGGATCTCCAGTTCCGTTGCCTGACTGGAACCGGCCTTGCCGGTTCCGGTTGAAGCATACAGCTGCCGTATTTTCTGTGTCTGCAGCTCCCGGGCAAGTTCGTCGGACAGGGGCGCAGAATAGACCGTCTTGTTGTCAAGGATCATGACGAGGTAATGGTTGCCGGGATCCGTGGTGGCACCGTACTTTATCGCAGCTTCCTGGAATGCGGTTGCACCGGCTTCACTTAAGGTAAAACTGACACCCCACTTGTCGCTGCCTGCCGGACTCTGGGTGGGCGTCTGGACACTCGTTATCGCATCGCCGGAGAGTACATGTTCGCTCTCGTTTCCGGTTGTCTGGACGCGGATCTCGAACTTACCCTGTTTTCCGACAATCTCCTGTGCCTCTTTCATGTTGACACCGGCCATTTCCACGCGGATGTAGCGCGCGACATTGTTGAAACCGGTGAGCGTATTGACCTTGGCATCCTTGGTGCCCATGGCATTGATCTTGTTTTCAAGGATACGTTTCACATCGTCCGCCGTTGACTTTGAAACGCCCGGGCTGTAGCTGGTTATCTTCCCGCCGGCAGTTTCAAAGAAGGGCTCCAGCTCGTTTTGGGTATAGGTTTTCCGGAATTCTACGTGTGTAGCATCGGTCTGTATCACTTCTGTACCGGCCTGTTTGGAGAGGTTTGCTATGAAGGAATCAACCGGCTGATCGGTGGTGAACCCGACAACTTCCCCTTTGAATTCCAGCTGGATCCACGCGCCCTGCTGGAGGTCGAGACCGTACTGGAGGTTGGTAGTAAACTGGCCATTCTCGAAATGAGGATAAATTGCGATGAGCGACAGGATTACGAGGATGATAAGGGTCGCAACTCTCCAGTCCGTGACAAGTGCCTTGAACTCCTTCTGGTTCATTTGCCACCTCCTTTCAGCACGTACCATTTCAGGATACCGACATTGGTGAGCCAGGTATTAATGATATCGGCCACAAGCCCGATCAGGAGTACTGCTGCGATTTCCATGAGGACCAGGACCGACCCGAACCAGGAGACCAGGAACAGTGCCGTGGCTGCTGCAAGCGTCGTCGACGTCATAATAATGCCGGTATGGAACGCTCCCATGAGCTTGTCATTGAGCTTCCCCTGCCGCTTCAGTACCCGGTTGGTGAGCAGGATATCGCTGTCCACTGAATACCCGATCAGCATAAGGAGGGCGGCTGTGGTCCCCAGGGACAGGGGAATACCGATAATATCCATGACTGCTGCGGTCATCACCATATCTGCGAAAGCCGACAGGACAACAGCGACGGAGGGGACGAATGTCCTAAACGAGAGGAAGATCACAATCGCCATACCGATGAATGAAAAAATAATGGCAATGACCGCCTGGTATTGCAGCGATTTCCCGAACGATTCCCCTATCTGGTCGATCTTTGCATCGGGATATTTCTGGCTGATCAGCTGTGACAGGGACTGGTATTGGGCATCCTCCATGGTCCCGAACTTCAAAAACTTCCCGTTGTTCACGTCACCAATATCGTTCAGCGGGTAGCCGGCAAAGGTCGCCTGCAGCTGTTCCCTGCTGTCGGAAGTGATGATCGTGACCGCAGTTCCCCCGGAAAAATCAATACCCGGTGTTATCGGCATCCCTGTTGCTGCCATGGTAGCGGCCAGCACGACAAGGGAAATGACAAGAAGCACAAGAGGGATTACCACCAGCTGTTGTGGCGAATATTTCTCAATGTTATAGTTGAACAATCCCATGTCATATTCATCTGTTTACCGAGAATTAAATAGTTACCAGACAGAACTTTGCCGTATACGAGTCTTTTTCCACGGATCCCATTCTTGCGCCACCAGTACGCCCACACGGGGGGCGGGACGCAGGTACGATAGTACATTATCGGGATTTTCGTGACCGGATAATTCGTTTTTGCCTGCTCTGGAGAAATCATTCAGAAGACCCAGGGGCTCTTGGAGGAAACTGATGCGATGCATCAGGCTGGAGAAGAACTGAGTCAGCGTTCTTCGACCCGGCAAACCTGCTTCGAGGCACCCGTTGCCGAAGTCCCCCGGAGACTTCTACGATATCCTGATGTTTCCAGCAGAGGAGGTCTTTGTACTGCCCTGAATAAATCCGCGTGATGAAGATTGCCTGGAAATTTCGCAGAAAATTTTTGTCCCTTCGCAAAACGGTCAGTTTCCCATTCAGGGATTTAAAAACGCACAAAATCAAAAATTATTTATACAGAGAACTTTGACACTACACGTATGAGATCTCCAACAGAGATCAAGAGAGTCATTGAGAAACGCCTGCGGTCCTACCTGTCACGGGACAAGACCGGCATCCGGCGCGAAGTCCTCCGGCTCTTTGTAAAGACACAATCGATTACTATCGCTGAAATTGTTGCTGAGCTGCAAAAAAGGTTCACGGTTACATTCCACGCTATTGCATCGATGGTTGGTATCATTTCTTCCCGCATCGGCATTCTCCGGGCATACCGGAATACCGATGGCGTGAACAGGTACGAAATCAAGGAAAAGTATGTCGACATTGTGGTCGGGATTCTAGCGGCATAATCTTCCCTCCGATCCATAACCGTTTTTAATTTGTGCTTCCTATAATGAAAGCATCATGTTCGCCCATTCTCATGACAGCGCCAGCCTGGGAGAGGTAACGATTGTTCCTGAAGTGATAGAATATATCAACCGGCGGGACTGTGATTTCCGAATCTGCACATCCTGCGGCGGGCCGATCCTCCTGCCGATTCGGGTCAAACCCCCGAAAAAGACCGATCTCCTGCTCAAGGCCGGTAACCGTACCATCTATGTATCCATCCACCAGGCACGGTTCCTCAACAGTATCCACATGGACATGATCCCGTTCTTTGAAGATGATGAACTTGCCCGGCCTGAATACGGATGAGCTTTGTTGAGGTTTCCCATACCGCGGATGTAAAGATCCGGGCAACAGCACCGACGCTTGAAACCCTTTTTTCCGAAGCGTTCGCCGCCCTGATGCAGGTCCTCTATGGCCCGGACCGGACCGGTGGAAAGAAATGGGAAATCACTCTTGACGCAGAAGACCATGAATCGCTCCTGAGGGACTTTCTCTCAGAGGTACTCTTCATTGCAGAGGTTCACGGGCTGGTCTTTTCCGGGGCGGTGATCCATATTGAAGGGTGTCACCTTGTTGCAGTGCTGGACGGGGAACCCTTTGACCGGTGCCGGCACAACCGGGGAACGGAAGTGAAGGGGATCTCGTATTCCGGGCTTGCCATAACCCACGATGCGAACGGATATATGCTGGACATTGTATTTGATGTATAGGGTTGCATGGAGGAACGGTGGAAAATCCCTGAGGGGATATCATGTGCACGAGTCCATGTGCACGAGTCACGATCCCCTGGCCGGCCATGAGGAGTAATCCAGATGATTGACGGGGTAAAACGGATTGGACCAAACGAATGGGAGGTGCCGGTCGGATTTATTCCCGGCATGCGGGTTCCGGGAAGGTTCTTCCTTTCAGAATCCCTTGGCCGGGTCCTTGAACCGGGTGCTGTGCAGCAGCTTGCGAATGTAGCTACCCTGCCCGGGATTATCCGGCACTCCCTTGCTATGCCGGATATTCACTGGGGTTACGGTTTTCCGATCGGGGGCGTTGCAGCATTCTCGCTTGATGAGGGCGTGATCTCCCCGGGCGGTGTCGGCTTCGATATCAACTGCGGCGTAAGGTTGTTTACGACACCGCTTGGATTTAAGGACATCGCCGGCCGGCGCGATCTTGTCGATAACCTCTTTAGCGCAGTCCCTACCGGGGTTGGTGCAAAAAGCCCCGTGAAAGTATCGTCGAAGTCACTTGACGATATGATGATAAAAGGGGCACGGTGGGCGGTCGAGTCCGGGTACGGGCTGCCGGGAGATCTCGAGCGGTGCGAAGATAAAGGATGCATGAAACAGGCGGACAGCAGCCATGTTTCAGCCAAGGCAAAACAACGGGGAGTACCCCAGGGCGGGACCCTCGGTTCGGGCAATCATTTCCTGGAACTGCAGGTTGTCCGCGAGATCTATGATGCAGAAGCTGCCCATGCCTTCGGGCTCGCCGCCGGGCAGGTCTGCTGCATGATCCACTGCGGTTCCCGCGGCCTTGGCCACCAGGTATGCACAGACCACTTAAAAATCCTCGAGCAGGCAACGAAAAAATACCATATCACCCTCCCGGACCGGCAGCTTGCCTGCGCTCCTCTCCTCTCCCCGGAAGGAAAGGCATACTTCGGCGCCATGGCCGCATCGGCAAACTATGCGTGGGCCAACCGGCAGATGATTACACACGCTGCACGGACCGTGCTGTCGAAGATGTTTGCCATTGAGTATAACGAGATGCCGCTTGTCTACGATGTTGCCCATAATGTTGCCAAGAGAGAAGAGCACCCGTATGAGGGAAAACGCGGGGAAGTGTGTGTGCACCGCAAGGGTGCCACCCGCGCATTCGGGCCTGGTGCACCGGACCTCCCGCCGGATCTCGCACGGATCGGCCAGCCGGTCATCATTCCCGGCAGCATGGGGACCTCATCATTCGTACTGCGCGGAACCCAAACCGCGATGGAGAAGACGTTCGGCAGCACCTGTCACGGTGCCGGGCGGGTCATGAGCCGGTCACAGGCCAAGAAGAAGCTGAACGGCAGGGAGATTGCAGCCGCTCTTCTGAAGGAGGGCATCATTGTCCGGGCACCCAACGAGAATGCCATTGCCGATGAGGCACCGGAAGTGTACAAGCCCAGTCAAGAGGTCGTGAACGTTGTGCACGAAGTGGGCATCTCAAAACTTGTCGCACGGCTCACCCCCATCGGGGTGATAAAGGGATGAGCTGCCGGGCCGGGTTTGTCTGGGCAACACCGCAGCATTTCAACCGTTTTATCGAGGAGTGCGGGATTGGCTGCGAACTCGTCACCCCCCACATGCTTGCTGCCCCGTTCTTCCGGCCCACGCTCAACTGCCTGATCATCCCGACGGGATTTGCAAACCCGGCCTATTCCAACCTCCTCCCTGCCCTCCGCGCCTCGTCCCCGCGTATCCAAAGGTTTGTAGAGAGTGGAGGCTCCCTTTTAGTGTTCGGTGCTGCTGCCGACAAGCCGGATGCCTATGACTGGTTGCCGTTCAGCATTGTATACCGGCATGACTGCCACCCGAGGAGCATTGCATGGAGCGCCGGTTCCATTACCCGGACCATCATCGATGATTACGATCCTTCTGCCATCGAGTGCGATGGCACATTTCCGGAACACGAGGGAGAGGGGGTCGGCACCAGTGAATGCGCAGCAGTGGTAATCGAGAAGCGTGTTGGCAGGGGACGGGTCGTTGTCACGAGCGTACATGAGTATCCATCCCGCCGGTTCCTGAAAGATTTTTGCGCCCAGGGATCCCCGACGCTGTTCTAAGGGATCATAAGGTGGTATGATGCATGAAGTCTTTTTAACACATTTTTTGCATAGGAGAATACCCGGATTTTCTGACAGGAATATCCCCACTCTTGCACCACCAGTCCCCACACAACGGGGGGGCGGGGTGCCATAGCGACAGATGATTCAGGGAAATTCGTGAACGAGGAAAATTGCTCTGGAAAATTCCCCTTTATCCCTGCCGTTCCCGGGGAGGAGGCAGGCATATCCCCCGGCCAGTGCTTGCCCGAGTCCCAAACCACATCCCCTCCCGTTTTCGGTCCTTGTAACATCGCTACATAAGACCTCATCCGTTCCCGTCGGTGGTCGTTCAATTATTCCGGCCCGGTTCCGCATTTTTCTAGAATTATGACCTCTGAAATACGGG
>JBAVWM010000143.1:0-3788 GCA_049697815.1 Methanoregula sp.
AGAAGGCCAGGGCCGAGATTTGAACCCGGGTCGAGGGATCCACAGCCCCTTAGGATAACCAGACTACCCTACCCTGGCAGATGTCCTTTTTACATTGGTACCGGACTCTGATTAATGTATCCGTGCCCGGTCGTCACGGTGAGGAGGGAATAAAAACAGTCACCATTGGGCCGGGTACACTGCACCATAAGGCGATGATTAATAGGATCGAGCATCCATTACATATCAGGTGGCTCTGAACATAATTCCCAAATGATAAGGCGCGGTACGGTATCTACCGCTGCACCGGGAACCGGGATTATTCTGTATCCCATTTTCAGGGCGGGAACATATGAAGGGGAGAGAGATGGCACAGAACCCGAAGATCAGGACGCCGATTGTCTGTGTCATGGGGCATGTGGACCACGGGAAAACATCCCTGCTGGACCGGATCCGAGGGTCATCGGTCGTCAGTTCGGAAGTCGGTGCAATCACCCAGCACATCGGCGCAACCATCGTCCCCATCGAAGCGATCCGGAGCATGAGTGGCACGATGGAAAAAATACCCATCAATATCCCCGGCCTCCTTTTCATCGATACGCCAGGCCATCACGCGTTCACCACGCTCCGGGCCCGGGGCGGTGCTCTCGCTGATATGGCAATCCTTGTGGTGGATATCAGCCAGGGGTTCCAGCCGCAGACCATTGAAGCGCTCCAGATCCTGCGGAACTGCCGCACGCCGTTTGTCGTTGCGGCAACCAAGATCGACCGCATTCATGGCTGGCGGATAAATGAGAATGAATCGTTCCTTTCATCATTTGCAAAACAGAATGAGCGGGTGAAAAGCGATATCGAGAACAAGACCTACGAAATTGTTGGGAAACTTTCGGAGCTCGGGTTTTCCGCGGACCGATTCGACCGCGTCGCGGACTTCCAGCGGAACCTCGCCATTGTTCCGGTGAGCGCCCATACCGGAGAAGGGATAGCCGACCTCCTGCTCGTCATGATCGGGCTTGCCCAGCGCTATATGAGCGACGAGTTGAAGCTTTCCGTAGAGGGGCCCGGGGCCGGGACTGTGCTTGAGGTGAAGGAGGAACGGGGTCTTGGACCCACACTCGACGTGATCCTGTACGACGGGACCCTCGCGATCGGCGACGAGATAGCAGTTGCCACGCAGAGCGATGTTGTGGTGACCAAGGTGCGGTCGCTCTTAAAGCCCCGGCCCATGAAGGAGATCCTTGTCGAGGACCGTTTCGAGCGGGTGAAAGCGGTTGCCGCAGCATCAGGGATCAAGGTCACCGCTCCGAACCTTGAAGGGGTAATCGCCGGCTCCCCTTTCTTCGTTATCCGGAACAACCGGGACGAAGTCGAGGCACGGATCAGAAAAGAGATGACCGAGATCCATGTCAACCTCTCCGATGAGGGGATCACGATCAAGGCGGACACCATCGGAGCCCTTGAGGCGCTCTGCCAGGAACTCGAAGGAAAGGAAATCGGGGTGATGCGGGCTGAGGTCGGGCCGGTGAGCCGGCTCGATCTGATTGAGACCGAAACCGTCAAGAACCCGATGTTCCGCGTTCTCCTCTCGTTCAATACCCCTATTCTTCCCGATGCTGCAGATATGATCAAAAATCCGCTGTACACTCAGGTGAAGGTCTTTGACGGGCGTGTCATTTACCAGCTGATCGACCAGTATGTGGAGTGGCGCGATGAACAGAAACGCCTGCAGGAGAAGCAACAGTTCGAGCACGTCGTGATGCCGGCGAAGATCCGTCTCCTGCCCGATTGCGTGTTCCGCCAGAGCAACCCGGCGGTGGTGGGGGTGCGGGTACTGGGCGGAAAACTCAGAAGCGACGTGGACCTCATCAAGACCGATGGCAAAAAGGTGGGGCACCTTAAAAGCATGCAGCTCAGGCAGGAAGGGATCCGGGAGGCGGATCCCGGTCTCGAAGTAGCCATCTCTATTGAGGGTGCAACGGTGGGGCGGCAGGTCAGCGTGGGAGACGACCTGTTCGTGGATGTGCCCGAGCGTCACATAAAAGTGCTCGAGCGGGAGATGGTCAAGACCCTGAACACCAGTACGCAGGAGATCCTTGCTGAGTTCACGACCCTGAAACGAAAAGGGGATCCCTTCTGGGGCAAATGAGGGGTTTTATACCCTGATGGGGACGCGAGGATTTAATAGCGTACCGGTATAATTAAATGGGTACTTCTCATGTGTAGGCGGGAAAGCCGGCAGCCGGAGACGTGAAAAAACCCGGATTATCAGGGGTTTTAAAAAATTACCAATAAGGAGCAGACACGTATGGTCGAGTTCAAAGTCGTAGTATCAGACCCTAAAAGTGGTCGCGCGTATAATGTAGACGCCAGTGGCGGTGCCGCCGGTGCAATCGTCGGGAAACGTATCGGTGATGAGATTGATGCAGGAACCCTCGGGCTTGCAGGGTATAAGATCCTGATAACCGGTGCTTCCGACCGGACCGGAATCGCCGCGAAAAAAAGTCTGCCTGGAGCAGGACGCAAGAAACTTCTCCTTGCGGGTGGTATCGGATTCCACCCGACAATGGATGGGGAACGCCGAAGAAAGACCATCCGTGCGAGCGAGATCACCCAGGATTTCGTCCAGATCAATACGCTGGTTACTGCATATGGGGAAAAGACACTCGATGAGCTCTTCCCCAAAGTCGAGGGTGAGAAGAAAGCAGAGAAGAAATCAAAGGTCAGAAAATAACATATCTTTTTTAGGATTACTTCACCGTATTCCCGATACAAGTAGGAGTATTTACTTGTAAGCACGCAGGTTTTTAAAAAGACCCGGATCCCGTTTCCGGAGCACCGGCCATCCCCAAAAAATCATCCCGAAGGCTTCCAGAACAATCATCAGGCAGCCCGGATATATTCCTTTTTGGAGGGGTCAGATCATCCTGCACAGCGGGATCCCGCCGGTGCAGGGAAAAAATTAAACCGTCCAGGTAACGCTTGCTTCACCATATGATGAGGAATTTTTTGCCGCCTTCTGGACTTTGCCGTCTTTATAGATCTCAACAACAATCTCGTGCCGCGTGGAAGTATCTTCCTTGTGGAAGGTGGCTGACACGGTACCGGTTGCATTTTCAACAACAAAGACCCGGTCGCCAGAGTTCCGCGTATTCGTCATATTGCCTTCCATCCCGTACGTCCCTGCAAATCCGCCGAGGTAACTGACCCTGACATATACGCCATTTTCAGGAATGGTGACTGCCGCCTGCGTCTTGATCACCGAAGGGGCTGCACCAACACCAGCGGTCTGCTGCACAGAGGGACTCGGAGAGGTGACCTGAGTCTGACCCGAGGATCCTGCAGGGACTGATGACCCACCTCCCATGAAAAAGACCAGGGCAATTATAACAACAGCAATGATACCGACAACCGCAGCGATGATCACCCACGGTTTCTCGAAAGGATCTTTTCGTCTTCTCATAATGTTTCCTTAGATCAGATTACTGAAGATATGTAATAAAGAAATGGGGTAAATACTTTGTTATCGCGGGGAGGGTTGTATCCCGGGGGATTTTTCCTGCACAGGCAGGAATCCCGGACCGTTCACTTTTTCGCCACACCCTTGAGCGCATCCAGAAGGTCATCAAACGGTACTCCGTGGCTTCTGGCGAGGAGGACCAGTGCGGCGGGAGGGAGGAGGTTCATATCGTAATTTTCCCTGATGATCCGGTTCATCTCCGCCACGACATCTGTTTCTTCCAGGGAGCGTGCCCGCGCTATTCTCCCGATCAGGTCCTGGACAGGATCATGGCGTTCGAAGATGCCTGAGG
>JBAVWM010000144.1:0-7699 GCA_049697815.1 Methanoregula sp.
AAAATTGGAAAGAACAATCCGGATGTTCCAAAAATTGAAAAGAACAATCCGTATTTCCACAGGGGGAGAAACCGGGAATGAATACACCGGACACAAAAAACATACCCCCTCGTTTTCATCGTTGCAGTGCTCTCTGAGAAATCATTTCCCGGAAACTGTCATTACTGTCTCTACGACCCGAACTGTTGATGCCGATACCACCCAGAGCAAAAAATGAAAATCGCTATCCGATTGGTAAAAGAATCCGGATTGGGTAAGAACCTTGACCCTTTTAAGCAGCACCCCCTCTTGCGCTACCTGAGTCGAAGATTCTTAGAGATCTTCTCCAGTTTGCTCTTCGACACAAGCAGCCCTCCCCCGGAGGGGGAGGTGCGCAGCTATGATAGTTTCTCAGAAAGTAATGCAATAATATGGGAGGCGTAGGATCGGTCAGGGAGGACCTCCGCTATCCCTCCCGTCGGAGTGTATTTTCCAGGGATAAGGTAGGTATTCTGAGCACCTTGCAAACCCGCTGGCTTATGGGGATTTTACCTCTCTTATCAAAATTCATACAGAACATTATAAAGGTCATATTCGCGTTTTGTTGGAAAATCTCAGCAAAGATGGAGAAAGCTGGAGCTCATTGTCTTTCTTAAACTGCCCGCGATCAGTACATATCCATGCACATGGCACCATATTTTGTGTGATCACAAGTTTGGATGCTTGATATCTGGCATACAAAATGTATACAACTTCACACTTTACGACCTTATTCCGGGCATAGTTTGACCCTCTTTTCTTCATTCCAAAAATCCACGTTTCAATTGTTAAACCGTTATAATAAAAACACACTGTTTTCAGTGTATAAAAAAAAGTTCGGGAGGGACTGATTGGATTACAATCCCCATTTCACCGCCGATCTTTATTTCTTTTCTTCTTTCTTCGCGGCTTCGGCTTCTTCTTTTTTGTCTTTCTTATCGTCTCTGCGTCCTTTAACAGCTTTAGCTGCAACAACTTTACCTACTAGTCCCATGGTATATTCCATCCTAATCCAACCATCTCCAGAGATGTTACGTCTCTTTAGGTTGGACTGTATCCCACTCTAGTAGAATATTATATATACCTTCGGTTTATTCTCAAAAATTGGAAAGAGCTATCCGGAATTCTGCATAGTGGAGAAAACCTGAATGAATGCCTCTGACATAAAAAATAGCCCCCAGGTTTTCATCTTTGCGGGTAAACCTGCGCCGTCTTTCCCTTGAACAATGAATGGCTTTGCCGTGTTCACCACCGAAGAGCTGTTTCACACCCATCCCTGAAGAGGTCCCCGGTCATTATGGCGGGGAAAGAGAGATGAAGGGTTCCGTCAAATACTACGGAAGAGGACATGAGAACACGGGACCTGTCTTGGCTGTCAAGGGATATGCAGGACATTTCGCGGCGTAACACGTACATCCGCTTTCTCATCCCGCCTCTTCTCGCGGTTATATTTTTTATACTGTGTTTTCTCATCCTTCCCAGGAACAGTATCCTGATCCTCGGCGGCCTGATGATTGCGTATTTTATTCCCCCGTCCGGTAAGGAATCGATAATCCCCATCGGGATCGGATTCGGGATCCCGTGGTGGCTGATGGCACTGACCCTGACCCTGCTCGATATTATCACTGCCCTCTTTATGATCATGAACTTTACCCTGATGCTTCGGGTTCCGCGACTCGGTCCCTGGATTGAAAAGACAACTGTCACGAGCAGAGAGTTCCTGGCAGAACGGCCCTGGATGAACCGGTGGAGGATCCCGGGGCTGGCCTTCTTTGTGCTGCTGCCCCTCCAGGGCACCGGGGGGGTGGGGGCGACCGTGATAGGACTGATGGCGGGCTTCACTCCCGGGGAAATACTGGTAGCTGTCGCCATTGGAGCGGCTTTGGAAAGCCTGGCATTTGCTGTCGGATGGGGATTAATCAGGGAACTGATCCTGGCAAACCTTATACTTGGTTTAGCGGTGGCCTTCCTGTTCATCATAGGAACGATCCTTCTTGTTCTCGTGATCCAGCGACACTACCAGGAGTAAAGGGAAGGATAAAAAAGAGATAGAGCGTGAGTTCACAAACACTCACGCAGGGAAATGATTTCCCGGCATGGTATCAGGATCGCCCTTTTTGTTCTTCCCGTCCAATCCTTCCCTGCACATGAAGTACGACAGCCGCCAGGTCTATTCACCGGAAGCCGATACCGTAATGCTGCTGGCTGCAGCCAGAACCGAAGCCAGGCCAGGCGACCGTGTCCTTGAGGTGGGAACGGGTTCCGGGCTGATCGCAGCAGAGATTGGACGGATAACCCGTGTTGTGGCGACCGATATCAATCCGCACGCAGTTTCCTGTGCCGGCAAGGCTGGGATTGATGTGGTACGGACCGATCTTTTCGCAGGAATCCGGGGACCCTTCGATCTCGTCCTGTTTAATCCCCCCTACCTCCCGACTCAGCCGGAGGAGCGGATGGACGACTGGCTTGAGTATGCCCTTGACGGAGGGGAGAACGGGCGTGCCGTGATAGAACGGGTTGCCCGGGATATCGGGGATGTACTTGCACCCGACGGGAGGCTTCTGCTCCTGATATCATCGCTGACCGGACTTTCCGGCGTACAGGAGCTGTTTACTGATCAGGGTTATTCTGTCGGTATCGCCCTCCAGCAGGATGTTGAGGACGAAGTGCTCTATGTCCTTAAGATTATCCGGAATGACCGGGGTATCCTGGGTTCCAGAATTATTGGTGCATCCGGGGGGCAATAACGATACTATTTGCGATGAGAATCACGCCCGTGATAATCATCCTTTCAGAGAAAAATGTCATGGCTCCAGGAAGAAATATCGAAGCTATGAGACCGGCAGTGAATAAAAAAATGGAACAGGAACAACTGTCCCCCGGCGTGGCATGACAGAATCTCAGGAAAACTCTGGAAAGGGAACAATAAGAGCATTCCCCGCGATTCAGGCCCTTTTTATGATTAAAAAAAAGTTATGGCAGGAGGATCCCTGCTTTTAGTATATCGGATATATCCCATTTTTTAAACAATCAGGCGTTTTCTCATCAGGTTGATCGCAGCAATGCTGGAGAGAACCGTAACTACGACGATCCATGCCAGGTGCAGCAGCAGGACCGGTGAAATCGTGGCCAGCGTAAACATCCTCATGATTGCCACAAGATGGGTGAGCGGCAGCACGGCGAGCGCGAAATACTGGAGAGCAACCGGCAGGAGCGTGAGCGGGAAGAAGGTGCCCGAGAAGAGCGTCATCGGCGTGATGAAGAGGAACGAGGGGTAGTTCAGGGTATCAATCCCGGGGGTGATGGCCGTGAAGCACATGGCGATACCTGCAAACATCAGACCTCCCAGGAACGCAAGGGGTATTGCAAGCAGAGAGAGGGGCAGGGAGATTACCTTAAAAACGGCAAATACCGGCAGCATGATTACAACATAGATCACGCTCCGGGTGGCACCCCAGAGCAGTTCCCCGGCGATCACATCCTCGATTGAGAGCGGTGTCGCGATCATGGCATCAAAACTTTTCTGGTAATACATACGGACGAATGACCCGTACGTACATTCAAAGAATGCAGAATTCATCACGGCAATGGCAAGTATCGCAGGGGCGATGAAGTTTACGTATGGGATTCCGTCGATCTCTTTGACGTAGGACCCGATACCAATGCCGATGGCGAACAGGTAGAGGAGCGCCTCGACAAGCGGGGGGAAGAAGTTCACCTGCCATGTCCGTATGAAGACTGTAAGGTTGCGGTGCCATACTTTTACGGCTCGCCTGCTCACCGGGGGGATTGACAGGATATGCGGCATGATCACTCCCGGAGTTTCCTCCCGGTCAGTTTCAGGAACACGTCCTCAAGCGTTGCAGGGCGTGTCGTTATCTTCTCCGGACGGCAGCGGTCGAGCAGGATCCTGGCGATATCCCGGGAAGACTCTGTTGCAACCTGTATCATATCCCCGGCTACTTCGTAGGGGATCCGGAGGTCCTGGAGGCATGACACAATGTCCTTGCTCCACTCCACCTCGACTATCTCGCGTCCTGCATGTTCCCTCACGAGGTCAGCGGGTGTGCCCTCTACGAGGATCCTGCCGTTGTCCATTATGACAAGCCGGTCGCAGAGCCTGGCGGCTTCGTCAAGATAGTGGGTCGTAAGCACGATCGTATTCCCCTGCGCCTGGAGGGCGCGGAGTTTTTCCCAGATCAGGTGCCGGGCCTGCGGATCGAGCCCGATGGTCGGTTCATCAAGGATAAGGATGTCGGGATTATTTACCAGTGCCCGTGCAAGGATCAGGCGGCGTTTCATGCCGCCGGATAACTTCTCCACGGTAACATCCCGTTTCTCTGCAAGCTGAACGAACTCCAGCAGGTCATCCGCTTTTTTTGCTGCAGCCTTTTCAGGGATATCGAAATACCGTGCATACACGAAGAGGTTGCCATAACAGGTGAAGTCGGGATCGAGATTGGTCTCCTGCGGGACTATACCCAGCCGGGCTTTGATCCTCGCAGGATCTGTGTCCGGATCCATACCGAGCACTTCAAGAGTTCCCGATGTTTTCGGCGAGACGCAGGCAATCATCTTCATGGTCGTTGTCTTGCCGGCACCGTTCGGTCCGAGAAAGCCGAAGACCTCCCCTTTTTGCACGGAAAATGCAATCCCGTCTACTGCGATGGTGGTGCCAAAGGTCTTTTTCAGGTCCTTTGCCTCAATGATGCCCGGCACAGCCTCACGCTTCCCAACCAGTGGTTCGGCATGTAACCATAAAAATCCTCACGCGGGGGACGTGGAATGATAAGGGGGTAAATGAACCAGGGGTGTGGTCAGCTGCGCGGTTCGGATTTGACGAGAGCGATCCCTGCGATAAGGACTGCAAAAAGGGAGACTACTGCAAACATGGTTATCAGTTCGACACCTCCCTGTTGCAGACCAGTACGTGCCGTACCGTGCCGGGCAGACCTGCGACGAGCAATCACCGAACCTCAGCATGTTTTGTCTTGAAATACCCGGTAACGGTTTCGAACAGTACGATGATAGTGATCGTGAGAAGCAGGGCATTGATGAAGCCGGTGAGGTCGATTGGTACGCCCGGGGGCACGATACGCTGGCAGATCAAAACAGCAGAGTCGTCGAGAGAGAAGAATGCAATAACCGTGAGCATGATAGCGACAATGGTGGAGAGTACAACGGGAACGAGAGTAAAAAGTTCGTGAGGAACCCGGTTATGGATGGTTTTTCCGGCAGGGGACGACCTCACTCCTATAGAGAAACAGTGGAGACGGTCGGGGATACGATGAACAGGGATGACGGCCGGGACAATAATTTGCATTCATAGAAAGGCACTAAGGAAACGCATCCCTTTTTTTCCTGATCCGTCCGATAGCAGTTTCTGCCGTATCCCGTATTTCGGAGAAAGGATCCCGTGCGAGCGCGCCCAGGGGTTCGATGGCACGGGGATCGCCCAGTTTCCCCAGCACCTCAGCAGCTCCGGTCCTGACCTGTCCATCAGGGTCTTTAAGACAGGATATAAGGGCGTTGACTGCCCGGTGGTCGCGGATCCGGCCTACCGCGGCAACTGCTGCTGCACGCACCTCCGGTTCTGTATCATCGAGTGCCCGCCTCAGGAATGGTGAGGCGGCAGGTTCCCCAAGACGGCCGAGTGCCTGCACGCACTCAGAACGGACCTTCGGGTGAGAATCAGACAGGGCAATCCCGAGGGGTTCTATCGCAGCCGGGTTACCACTTCTGCCCAGATCCCGTGCAGCTGCCTGCCGTCTGCGGATGGCAGGATCACGGAGCCCGGCAATGAGCGCGGTGATGTCTCTCATGGCAAGGTCAATGCTCGCATTCGTACCCGGATTCATAAGCCGAGATGACACTTTTTGCAGTTTCCGGGGATAAACGGTCGTGGACGATCTTCACGAATGCCTCCACGTCCTCCACCGGCAGGCACCCCATACTCTCCTCGCCTTTTTTGATAAGTTCGGTGATGTAGGTAAGTTCCTCGTCGCTGAGCCGGTTGATCCGTTCTATAAAATCGGTATTGTCTTCTGCAAAGTGATTGGATACCGGGGGAAGAATGGAATGGAACATATGGCCGGAACCCGAACAGGTCAGGTCTCCGCATTCCGGTGCAAGTTTTTTGAGTATGGCCCTATCCTTTTCATCAAGTTCCCGTGGCATAGCGTTTCCCGGGTACTTATGTTCCGGGCTTTGGAATAAACGTACGGGAAGGGCACCGGTCACTGTCACGGTCCGGTGTCGTTTCGCCGTTGATGCGGCACTCCCCCCGCTCCTTTGTTTTTGGGGAATACGATCTACAGTCCTGGCATGTGGGCATGGAGTTCTCTTCTGTGCAAGGGGAGATTATCATTTCGGCTGGCAACCGCTATCCGTGTCAGTGACAAAAAGAAAAAATCAGAAATATTTTCCAAGCCAGTTTTTGAGACCGGCAAACACGCCACCGGACGATTTCTTTGAGGATTTGGGCTGGAGGATGGTCTCCTTGCGGGGGATTGTCCGGCGCTGCACCGGTTCGCTCCGTGCAGGTATATCCTGCAGGGTACCCTGGGACTCACCCCCCTCCGGTTCAAATCCCCATGCGAACCCGATCTTATATGCCCGTTCGTTCTGCCGGATCCAGGTTGCTGCATTCATATATCCACGGTCTTCTGCCTTCTTGATCGTGTCCGCGTGATCCTGGGTGAAATGGATCTCACGCTGGAGAGCGACTAACTCGTCGTAAACCTTATTGGGGACTTTGATCTTCTCCCTGCTCATAGTACTTCTTATAGGGTTATGCCGGGTAACGCTATTTAATGATTCCCATAAAAAAACGCTGAAAATGCGACTAATCGTTGCCCGGGCGGTTCGGAACGGTCAGAACCCGCATTGCATGAGATTGAAAGCGCTCTGATCGGGTTGTCCATCATATCTGTACGTGAGAGATAAACTATATCCCCCGACTACTGCAGGATCAGGATCTTTGGGCCTGCGTCCATATCTGAGCCCGTATTTTTCGGAGCAAGTATTTATCTGCCTCTTATTAACATGAGTTGATTGAGGTGGATGAATGACATGGGGAGGATTTGAATCGCTTGGTGGTGTCCTGACATCAGCACCGAATACTGTATCGTGGGGGCCTGACCGTCTGGACGTGTTTGTCCGGGGAACGGACAACGCCCTGTGGCACAAGTGGTGGAACGGTTCGGCATGGGGAGGATTTGAATCGCTCGGGGGTGCCCTGACATCGGCACCGAATGCCGTATCGTGGGGACCGAACCGTCTGGACGTGTTTGTCCGGGGAACGGACAACGCGCTATGGCACAAGTGGTGGGACGGCTCTCACTGGGGAGGTTTTGAGTCACTTGGCGGGATCCTGACCTCAGCACCGAATGCCGTATCGTGGGGACCGAACCGTCTGGATGTATTTGTCCGGGGGTCGGACAATGCCCTGTGGCACAAGTGGTGGGACGGCTCTCACTGGGGAGGATTTGAGTCGCTTGGCGGGATCCTGACCTCAGCACCGAATGCCGTATCGTGGGGGCCGAACCGTCTGGACATCTTTGTCCGGGGAACCGACAGTGCCATGCACCACAAGTGGTGGAACGGTTCAGCGTGGGGCGGCTTTGAATCGCTTGGCGGGATCCTGACATCGGCACCGAATGCAGTATCCTGGGGACCGAAC
>JBAVWM010000145.1:0-3646 GCA_049697815.1 Methanoregula sp.
TTTCCAACGTTCGAGAGCTTTATTACCATAGCGCGAGGAGTTAATATGGAACGTTGAACCATGAGCCTGAATGCTTTCTTCACCGTCGTTATCATCCTTGTTGCTATAAATGATGATACGTGCTGAAGAAGAAAAAATATCGGGCGCGCATGGACACCGTTACAAGGTGCCTCGGTAGGGTAGTGGACATCCTAGAAGCCTCCGGAGCTTTTGACCCGGGTTCAAGTCCCGGCCGAGGCGTTTTTCTTTTAACGTTTTGTTAAATTGTCACGAACATCCTGTTCTACGGGGTCATCGTGACGCCTCTTCGGATCGTGGCCGGACATCGCAGTTGAGTTGATCTCGGGTACGCTGCAATCCGTAGCGCAAAACCCGACGGGGCATTTTGCGCGTTTGGTATCTCAATGGCACCGCCTGGCGTCCTCCATACTCTTTGACGGAGAATCCCGACCCTCCTCAACAGTCATATATCCCACCGGTTCCTCTCCGTCCACCCGAAATGACCCGAAACCCGTTCCCGGAATTGTCCCCCTTTCTTACGGTCCTCTACTCTCCTGTCGCAGAATATGACAGTTTACAACGTGGAAAGCAGAAAAATTCCTCATAAAAAACGCTCACTGTCATGATTTTTTACGATACTGTCCTGGCCAGACTCCAAAAATTATCAATCGGAGGCTAGTAAGGGCCCGGATTTCCTCATCCATTCCAAGGGGTATTCCCCCATGAAGGATGTTCCGGATGATTTCCCATACACCCTGGGATAAAATTTTTCATAAAGGCTGGTCAAAAAGGGTTCGCAGTTTTCTCTCCAGTTCCCACGGTCGCTCTTTTTAAAATTTATAGCACCGGCTTCTTCTTCAGCGCCGCAACGAGCAGCTTCACACCCGCTTCAATATCCTGCAGGTCCAGCACTTCCACCGGGGAGTGGATATACCGGGTCGGCGGGCTGACGGTCGTGCTCGGGATGCCGCCTTTTGTCAGGTGGATTGCAGTGGCATCAGTGGTCCCGCCGGTCCCCACTTCCATCTGGACGGTGATCCCATGGGCGTCAGCGGCATCCTTCAGCCACTTGACAACCCTGCGGTCGGCGATGAGCCCTCGCCCGCTGGAATCGACGATGGTGATGACCGGGCCCTTGCCCATCTCCACCGCGGCATCTTTCATCTCGATACCGGGATGGTCGCCGGGGATGGTCACATCGGTGGCGATGGCAATATCCGGTTCGATGGTATAGGCGCTTGTCCGGGCTCCTTTCAGGCCAACTTCTTCCTGTACGGTAAAGACTCCAAACACCGTGAGAGGGGATTTCATGGTCTGGAGGGTTTTAATCAGCATCGCAACACCGGCCCGGTTGTCAAATGCTTTTCCGGTAACGCGGCTGTTTGCCAGTTCCCGGAATTCGCGGTCGATCGTGATCGGCGTTCCTACGTCAATACCGAGGTGTTCGATCTCATCCCGGTTGGTGGCCCCGACATCGATGAACATATCATCGATCTTGATAACTTTCTTGCGCTCCTCCTCGTCCATCATATGCGGGGGCTTGCCGCCGATAACGCCGAATACCGGTCCACCGACAGTGTGCAGGACTACGCGCTGGTTGTAGAGGGTTGGCCCGTACCAGCCGCCGAGAGCCACGAACCGGATGAAACCCTTCTCATCGATGTATTTGACCATGAGCCCGATCTCGTCCATGTGGGCAGCGAGCATGACCTTGAACTTGTTACCCTTCTTGACTGCAATCAGGTTGCCGAGAGGGTCCTCGCGGATCTCGTCCACATGCCCTTTGAGTTCCTTCCTGATGACCGAATAGACGCTGCCTTCGCTGCCCGACACACCGTGGGCATTGGATAATTTGCGTAAGAGTTCCTTGACCATGATATCACATCACGAGTTTTTCAATGCGTTCAAGTGCCGTCATAATATTCTGCCGCGATGTAGCATAACTGAACCGGGTGTATTCCGGCGCATTGACACCGAATGCCGCGCCGGGCACCGCAATCACGCCGCTCTCAATAATCTTCTGGGTCAGCGCGGGCTTCATCGGCACGAAGGTATAGAATGCGCCCTCGGGCTTGGGAAAGTCAAAACCCAGCTTTTTCAGGCCGTCCCATAGGAGATTGCGCCGGGCCTCGTACTCGTCCCGCATGAGCTTCACGGGACTCTGGTCTCCCTCATACGCAGCAACCGCGGCATACTGGGAGATGGAGGTGGCACACGCCTGGCAGTACTGGTGGACTTTCAGGCACTGCCCGATGATCTCTGGTGATGTTGCGAGGTATCCGAGCCGCCAGCCGGTCATGGCATAGGTCTTGCTCGTGGCATTGACGGTGATGACATTGTCACCGAACTGCGCAGCGCTGTAGTGCTTCTTGCCATAGATGAAATGCTCGTACACCTCATCGGAGACGACCGTGACACCCTTGTCTGCTGCGTATTCCACAATCGCCTGGACCGACTCTTTGCTCTCGACCGCGCCGGTCGGGTTCCCGGGCGAGTTCAGGACAAAAACCTTTGCGCCGTCCATCAGGGCCTTAGCCTTCTCGATTTCAATATGGAGGGATTTTGTCAGCGGGACACCGACCGGTCTTCCCCCGGCCATGGTTGCAAGGGACGCATACGATACAAAACCCGGGTCCGGGCAGAGAACGCGGTCGCCCGGGTTCAGGAGTGCCTGCATGACGATATGGAGCGCCTCGCTTGCACCGGCAGTGACGATCAGCTGATCCGGGTGATACTTGATCCCGTTCTCGGTCTTGAATTTCCTGCTGATGGCGGCACGAAGTTCCGGTATCCCGTTGTTGGGGGTATACCCGGTCTTTCCTTCCTGTATTGCCCTGATCGCCGCGTCCTTGATGTGTTGCGGCGTATCGAAGTCCGGCTGCCCGAGGCCGAGGTTGATAGAGTCCGGGCCGGCTGCCTCGAAGATTTTCCTGATGCCGGAGATCTCGATCCCCGTCACCCGTTCTGAGAATTTCACGACCATATGGTACTTCCTCACTTACTCGATATTAGTGTGCCGGTTCTTTAAGGCACTTTCATCAGTCTTTGTAATCTCCATCATCCGCGAGATGACCGCATCGGCATAGACCATCGAGGCTGTCTCGAACAGGGTCCCGAGCGGTGCAAAGGACTTATGGTCCCCCATCATCTGGCGGACCTCAAATTCTGCTGCATCATCCGCCACCGCATCCCGGTGTTGTTCGATGATGACAATGCTATCGGCAATCTTCCCGATCCGTGAATCGGCATTGGACGTGATCAGGCAGATCCTCCCACCGATATCCCGGGCAGTCTCGGCCAGATCGGCCACCGTTTTTGTACGGCCGGAACCCGAGAAGATGACGATGACATCGCCCTTGTTCAGCGCAGGTGTTATGGTCTCCCCGACAACGTATGCCTGGAGGCCCAGGTGCATGAGCCGCATGGTAAATGCCTTGGCAACAAGGCCGGACCGGCCGGCGCCGATGACGTATACCCGCTTTGCGTCCAGCAGTTCCCGTATGAATTTTTCGGTATCTTCGTCAGAGATCGTATTGGCAATCTCCCTGATCTTCGATGCCATCAGCCGCATCATATCCTGTACCCGGTGGCTCTCCATGTTTCTCGCACAAGAATGCATTCACAAACCAGATGAGGATTTCGAAAG
>JBAVWM010000146.1:0-8565 GCA_049697815.1 Methanoregula sp.
CTTCAGTATCTGGTCCTTAAAGAAGACCCGGCTCAAGGCCTTCGGTAGCAGCGTGCGCATGATGCAGGAAGGGGATGTGGCCTGTGTTATGACAGATACGTACCTGAACGGCTGGTATCCTGTCCATATCGGGAAGAAGGAGATGCTGTTCTTTATCCATGAATCGGGTTGTGGTACCGGGCATCACCGGGTTATTGCAACACACCGATAGAGAAAACGGCCCCGGATTATTGATATTCCAATCCGGGTCCCGGTAACTGCTGCATCTTCCTGAATCGTTGAAAAGGAGGAAACGATCGGGTATAAGACAACGGCACCGATGGTCTGCTGCCCGACGGCTACCCGGCGCAGTTTTTGTGCAGGTGAATCGGGAATCCGGACAATGACCGCCAGCCGTTCCCTGCCGTAGAGCACGGCCCGGAGGGTATTGAGGGAAAGGGTAAAACTGCCGGTTCCAAAGAGATCGATATTCAGGGCTTTGCCGGAGACCGAGACCTGTGCAAGTCCGCTCGTCATCCCAAGGTAGTATTCCCAGTTGCGGGTGAGTTCCTCGACCTGTATCAGGGTGTGGCCGGAGACCGCCTTAGCCAGGTCCGACCTGCGGACAGCGTACCGGGCTCCGCAGATATAGAGCTCGATCACTTCGTGAGAGTGTCCGTCACTGTCGAGAGCACGGCACCCGGTCCGCTGGAGATATCCTGCTTTTTCCATCATACACGACCACCTTCTGTCGTATACAGTCGTCAGTTGCACGAGTATATAACGGGTCAGCGTGCGCAGGGTGAAAGTAAAAATACAGGCCTGTCACGAACGTGGTATCCGATATCAGGACAGCATACGGGAGTGATCCATGCAGGTATTCAGGACCTGTTCGATAAAGAAGAGCGTCCCGTTGATCCCCGCAAGGGGCACGGGTGCAAGCTTCACTACTCCCCTCACGGGGGATGTGATACCATAAAACGCCCGGTTGCCGCTCACGGACCGTTCAAAAGAAGACCCGAGGACAAGATCAGGTTTATACAAATCGATTAATGTTTTTGCTTCCTTTTGCCCTGTTACCAGAGAGGAGGGGAAGCGGGTTGAACCGCCCGTGTTCCGCTTCCCGATGAAGCGGATGTCGGCGTCCAGACTGTGTTCAAGCGTCTGAGCAGCAAATTCCGCATACGATGCCCCGGCAAAGATCATAACGGAAGGTGGATCGAACCTCCGGAGGAATTTGTCGCAGATGCGGACAGTCTCTTCTTCCTGTTGCGATAGTTCGCGCAGGACAGGGTCGATATCCGATTCCTCAAAGATCCTGCCCAGCCTTTCAAAGGTTGTCCGCAGGGCCCCAAACCCAAGGGTCCCGCCAAGGTTCTCCCCGACACCGCTTGCAAAATCCCCGTTCGTACCGATCGTGCAGCTCGAAGCCGTGCGGGTCTTTTGAAGGGTATCGCGGCAGAAGACGGTGGCGACCGGGACAGAGGCCAGGCCGAGCAGCCGCCGGATTTCCTGCAGGTTTCCTTTACAGAAAGGATCGAGCAGGCAGACCCCGTCGATATTTACCCCCTGTGTTGCAGTATCAGTCTGCGGTGCAAGAAGCGAGAGGGCCTTTATGTAACCGGCCTCTGCGTCTCCCGAGAATCCCGGGCTGTCCACGAGAAGCACATCGTACTCCGCAAGTATGGACTGGATGTCCTCGCCGAGGATCGAAGGGACGCAGGTCGTGATCACTGCAATACGGTTGCCGGTACCGGAAAGTCCGCCGATCACCTCGCGGAGCCGGTCCTCCGATCCGAAGACCACCTCGTTCTCCAGGATAAAGGTGCCGTGAAGGGGTGCGTGAAGGAGCGTCGTAGGATAATAATAACAGCCGCTTGAACCGTGAATCACAACGCTTATGCCCTCGAACCCTACAAGACATGCGGCAGCCCCGGTCATGGCACAGGGCCAGAGGGGATTGTCGCATTCAGGCATGGATAGCCCGCCTCCAGCGGTGGAGCATCCGCCGTACGCCGCTCGTACCTACCACGGGATGGACCGGCAGCGGATGAGCGTTCTCGTTTTTGCGGACCCTGATGTGCAGGGCATCGGCAGCTTCCCGTGCTGCCCGGGAACTCTAAGGATCCACGAACGGCCCGCAGAAAATACCCTGTGTATCACCAATATCGGCAAAGTCTGCAAGCATTTCTGCCTGGAGGGCCTGCTCGATTTCAACTGCCCGCTTCGCATCGACACCGCAGGCGACTGCAACGGACCTGATGAACGCGAGGGTATCCGAGAGACCGGTGGGGAACGACGGAACATACGGTGTCCCGAACCGCTGCCGGAGGCGATCCCCGACCGGTACCAGCGAGGGGTCCCGGAGGATATTGAGCTGTGCAGCGCCCAGCGCCGGAATATCGTCAAGGGAGAGGTTGTGCACGAACCGTATCCCCACCGGAAGCCCGAGAAGGGTGAGGATGCGCCCTACTTCGGCATAGTTCTCATCAACCTCGTATTCAAGGTTTTTTTCCCCGATGATATTCACGCACGCGCCTGCCTCTGAAGGGCGAGAAAAACCCGCAAGCGCGATCAGGGCGTTATTGACTCCGTCCTGGAACATTCCTCCAAAAAAGCCGGCAGTCGGGACGGGAATGACCGGTACCGGCCAGTCACGACCGCAGACTGCCTCCACGTCATCACCGATGGTAGCGACAATGCAGGTTGAGAGGACAAACACCGCCGGAACATCCCGCCGGCAGACGGACTGGAGAGCCCGGGCGAGGGCATCTTCGCCGCCAAAAATAATATCACTCTCACCAAGGGCGGATGAGACAAGGTCCGGGAGGGCTGCCTGTTCATTATCGAGCAGGGTTGCGTGAAAGAGGGAAAAGTTGTGGTGGGCGCACCCCTTGGGGCCATGGATGATACTTGCGGCATCCCGGACCTGGGTCGTTACCGAGAGTGCTCCCGTGAGGGTACAGCCCCCGGATCTAGATGTATGCGTAGGCGAGGGTTTCAAGTTCATCGATCTCGAGGGGGGTGGGGATCGTCAGGATGGTGTTCTCCATAACGCGGGTGGCAAGTGAGCGGTAACAGGCTGCCTGTGCGGAGGCGGGCTCGTACTCGATGACGGTCTTCCGGTTCAGTTCGGCGAGCTGCACTACGCGGTCACGGGGGATGAATTCAACAAGCCTGCTGTTCACCTGGCGGGCGAACTCGGCTACCAGCTCCTCTTCCTTCGGCTGGCCTTTGGCATTGCAGATGACACCGGCGAGACGGCATTTGCTCTTTATCCGGGACGCCAGCCGCTTTATCGCTTTGCAGATATTGTTTGCCGCATAGAGCGACATAAGTTCACCCGAAGTGACGAGGTAGATCTCCTGTGCGTACCCTTCCCGCATGGGCATGGCAAAGCCCCCGCAGACCACGTCACCCAGCACATCGTAGACAATGACATCCCCTTTGAGTGCCCCGAATTTCTCCAGCATCTGGAAGGTCGCGATAATGCCCCGGCCGGCACAACCGACACCGGGTTCCGGCCCGCCGGCTTCGACACAACGGACACCGTTGTAACCCATAAACTCAATATCCGAAAGCGAGAGTTTCGCATCGCCCCGTTCCCGGACCAGATCCATGACCGTGGGGATGAACGTCCCGTGCATCAGCATACGGGTGCTGTCCCGCTTGGGGTCGCACCCGATCTGCAGGATATCAAGCCCCATACCGGATAAGGCGGCAGAAAGATTGGCCGATGTCGTGGATTTCCCGATTCCTCCCTTGCCATACAGGGCGATCTGCTTCATTGGCTTACTATGGGACGGCTGTTTATATGAGATTTCCTGAAGTTAACAAAAGTAAAGTTGCGTTATGGATCTGAAGGAGGTGCTTCCCTTATTCGGGTTCCCGAATCAGGGCAATAAAGAGCATAACGACCGGTATCACTTCCAGCCGCCCGATCCACATCACCCCGATAAAAATCCATTTTGAGATCACCGGCATATCCGGCGAGACGTACCCGGTCGAGATCCCGCTGGTCGAGAACGCTGATACCACCTCAAAGACCACTTCCGTAAAGGAGAATGAGGTGAGGTGATATTGGAGGATGGCGAGCGTTGCGACAAAGACCGTGATAACCGACAGGATAATGACAAGCATATTCTTGGCTGCTTCAAGTTCTGCCGTTGCTTTTGGGATGATGCGTCCTTCAATCTTGAACGGGAGAAGTACCTTGCCACTCACAAAAAGGCGGCGGAACCACCATACAAGCGTCCGAATGGCAAGGGAGATCCGGCTGAGTTTGACCCCTCCCGCGGTGCTGCCGGAACACCCGCCAATGAAGGCAATCATGGCAAGGAATAGCAGGGTGACGCTTGCCCAGGAGTGCAGGTTTGCGATCTGAAAACCGGTTGTCGTGATCGCGGAGACCGTCATGAACAGCGCCTGTTCAAGTGCCAAAAAAAAGCCGAGATCCCCAAAAAACATCAGGTCGTACGTCAGGACCACAATACCGATCCCGAGAAGGACAAAAAATAGTTTGACCTGCTCGTCGCCAAAGAGGCTGAGGCGGCGGTTCTCAAGTACCAGGTAATAGAGCTTGAAGGGGAGGGCACCGGCAATCATCACGGGGATCAGCAGGAACTCCAGAAGAGTGTTGTCATAATAGAGGATCCCCTGCTGGTGAATACAGAACCCGCCGCTGGAGACGGCCGCAAGGGCAAGATTGACCGATTCCCAAAGCGATAGTCCCGAGAACAGGATAAGCCCGATTGCCATGAAGGTCAAAAAACCATATATCTTCCAGAGCGAACGCCCGGTCGCGATCACGCTGGGCAGCAGCGCTTCGTCCCGGCCTTCGGTTCGGAAGATCTTGGACGGGAACAGGCCGGTGCTGCTTGCCGTGGTTATGGCAAACGCAATGATCCCAAGCCCGCTGATCCACTGCATAAAGGACCGCCAGAAGAGAAGGGTGCGTGGTGCAGAGTCAACAGCGGGTATCATGGTAAAGGCGGTCCCGGTCCACCCTGCCATTCCTTCGAAGAGGGCATCTGTAAAGTTCATCTGAAGGCCAAGCATGAAAGGGACCCCGCTGATCATAGCGCAGAAGAACCAGAAGAGAGCAACCGAGCACAGGGCTGTCGAGAGACGTACCCTACGCTCACTGCGGGGGATGCTCCTTAAGAGAACCCCGAGAAAGAAAAAGATGACCGGAACCGCTGCCATGAGAAGGAGCATGTTCCATTCAGCAAAGAGCAGAGCAACGGCAAGAGGGACACAGGTTATAGGGGCGACAAAAACGAAAATATCCCCAACATCGGCAATGATTGTGGACAGGTGTCTGAGACGCCGCATCACTATTTGGTTACCGCGAGGACGCTATTAGTGTTTGCCAACTGACGGGCCGGTTAAAAAGGGGAGAGAAAACCGAAGAAGGCCACGGTCACGGGCGGTTTGTCCAGAGCCCGTGCACGTTGCAGTAAGCCCTGGCCTTAACGTTTGCGTCGGAAACGCAGAACCCGGCTTCTGGTTTTTCTCCGGGCAATAATCCTTTGATGTACCCGTAGTTCTTGATCCGGACCTCGATCTGTTCGATGGAGTGTTTCTCCTCCATCGGGTGGGGCACCGACCCGGGTTTCACGAGGATCCCCTTTGCCGATTTCTCAACAACGGGCACTGGTTCTCCTTTCCCGGGTCAGGGGCCTTCTGTGGCTGGAGCGTGATGGTTTTGCCGCAACAGACCATGGTCCCGCCAGAGGCATGAACCACTTTTATCATGTTTCCTCACACTTCGCAGTTATAGACTTCAAACACTTTTGTTATTATCCGTCATTTCCGCATTTCATGGTGAGGTTACAGGATGTTGTTCTCCTTATGCTTCCGTGCAATATCATCCGCCAGCCGGTCGAGAGCCTGGAGGGTCTTTTCATCCGGGAATCCCTTCACCATAACCGGCTCAAGGACTTCGACTTTCACATGATCGAGCATCTTTACAATTGTCTCGGGAGCCTTACCTCCCCAGCCATACGATCCGATGACCGATGCATATCGCACCTTGGGTTTGAGCATGTTTGCAAGGTAGGTGGCATAGACAATTTGGGGATGCGGGCCGAAGAGCACGGTTGGCGTGGCGATAATCACGGTAGCGGTATCCACGAGCGAGAGGGCGAGCTCGCCGATATCCGTGTGGGTCAGGTTGAACGGTTTCACTGCTACGCCGCGGGCTATAAGGGCGTCTGTAAAGTGTTCCACCATCTTCTGCGTACTACCGTGCATGGACACGTACGGGATCACCACTTCGTTTTTTACGGTATCGGAAACCCAGTCCGCATAGGCGTCAAGGATCAGGTGCGGGTTTTTGTGTACCGGACCATGGCTCGGAGCGATCAGGTCGATTTTGAGTGCCCGAATCTTTTCAAGGTGGCCCCTGATACTGCCACGGAACGGCATCATGATCTCGGCATAGTACCGCTTTGCCGGAATGTAAAAGTCAGCCGGTTCGGCCGCGTAAAGATCGCTTGTCGCCGTATGGTACCCGAACAGGTCGCAGGAGAAGAGGATCCGGTCTTCCTGAAGGTAGGTGACCTGCGTCTCGGGCCAGTGGGTCCACGGGGTGAGGAGGAACTCGAGCGTCCGGCCACCGAGCGTGAGGGTTTCCCGGTCCTTGACGACCCTGAACTTTTCCGGGGGGATGCGCAGCAGGGCGATGAGAAGGTCACGGCACTTCTCGTTCGTCACCACCATCGCATCCGGGAAAAATTCAAGGACCATCGGGAGGGAGCCGGTATGGTCCTGCTCTGCGTGGTTGATGATAATATAGTCGATGCGGTCAATCCCCAGCTTGACGAGGTTGGAGATCAGGTCGAACTCCTTCGTGGGGTCGACGGTGTCAATCAGTGCGGTCTTCTCGCTGCCGCGGATGAGGTAGGCATTGTAACTGGTACCGTTTGGCAGGGGGATCAGCTCGTCAAAGATCCGACGATCGAAATCAAGCGCCCCGACCCAGAAGACACCCGGGATTATTTCACGTGATACCATGGTAATCGGTTCTCATGCCTCTTTGAATAATTTCTTCTCAGTACCGCAGACAGGGCATCCCCAGTCTTCCGGCAGTGCGGAAAATGGTGTTCCTGGCGGTATATTCTGGGCCGGTTCTCCTTTTTCCGGGTTGTACTCGTGTCCACAGATCTGGCAAATGTATGTTGTCATCAGATAAAACCCTCAAAAATACTGGTTATTACAACAGTAGCGCGGAGAATTGCAATAATGATTTCGTTCGTGCACGCTCCTACCGGCTTTCAGGGAAAAGCGGGGAAGAAAGGAGGGCCGCCGGATCTTCGAGACGATACCGGTCGAAAAAGAACTTAAACGACCGGTTACGCCGGGCTGCAGTTGTGGGAGAGAAGGATTTGAGGATCTCGAACATGAAGTCGATCCGCGAATCGAACGATTGCGGTATAAGGGTGTTGAAGTCCTCTTTCGTAAGCTCGTCGGTCGAGGAAAGGGACGGGAGACCGAACCTCTGCAGGGTTTCATCCGGGAGCCCGGCATAATACCAGCTTTCGATCTCCATGATGACGATCACTATATTGTTCCCGCTGATACTGGAATACCAGGTGGAGAGGAGCTGTTTCTTGTCCCTCACCGACCGTTCCATGTCGATATCGGCAACAAAGATGTAATCATTGTGCATCTGTGCCATGCTTTTTAAGAAATTGTTCACTTTCCCGCGCTTGATGCTGGCATACGGGAGGATCTCGACAGAATCGTAGCGGTGGACGAAGAGGGGTTTTATGATCCGGCCGAAGAACCGGACATCGTCTTCTCCCTCAACAAGGATAAAGAGCCGTTTTTTCATGGATCAGAGTCCCAGCAGGTTCTGGACATAGAGCTCTTCGATCCCGATCTCGTTTGCAAGGAACGTCCTGACCTCTTCCTTGTCACCGGGGCGGGAGATGATGGAGAAACCAACGCTATCCCGCGAGATGAGCAGGAGGTCGTCCAGCCCAGCGTGCTTGACCACCTCAGTGCTGTGGGTAGTAATCATCACCTGTTTTTTCTCCGAGGCTTCCTTCATCATCCTTATTAAGCGGGCGATCAGGAACGGGTGGATATGGCTGACAGGTTCCTCAATGATGATGAATGGTTTTTCCTCAAAATAGAGGGCGATGATCATGGCAAAGATCGCTATCGTTCCGTCCGACAGGGATGAGGCCGGCAGGTCCCGGCTCTTCGTGTACCGCTCCCGCATGGTCAGGATCAGGGAAATGTCCATGAACTTCTGGACAGCGAAATCCTCCACAAACGGCAGGACATCGCGGAGCAGGTTGGAGAATTTCCGCTTCTTTTCAGTGGTTTCGAGAATGGCCTTTACCACGAGCGCGAGGTTGCCTGCGTTCTCGTCAAGTTCGCGTTTCCCGGTGATGACCGTCCCTTTCTTCGGGAGTTTCGGGTCTATATCATAGATTGCAATCCGGTCGAAGAATTTCTCAAAGTGGGGAAGCGGGTAGCCGTAGATAGTCTCGAGAAGGAGCGTCCGTTCCGGGAGCCGTTTTCCCCTGAAGAAGAGGGGGATCATATCGTTCTCGGTAAGGGTGCAGCCCGCGG
>JBAVWM010000147.1:0-3339 GCA_049697815.1 Methanoregula sp.
GGGTGACGGCCGGTTTCTCCTGACGGGTTCTGGATCGAGGACCGGTTGTTCATGTTCTGATCCCCCATACATCGCTCAGGTATTTTAATGCATCTGCGGTGGCTGGCGGTGTCTCATGGCAGCTCCATAACCTTGTCGGAATTCTGTATCCTATGATGGTCGGGCCAGCTTGTGCTTATTGCCGATGGGTAGATCCGGATCAGGCGCCGCCAGCTACGCGGCTCGGCTCATCAAAAGAGATCCAGGAATAGTTTGAACCTGATTCGGTTTCCTTGGTTTTTACAGTATGCTTGTGATTACTCTTCTTTTAAACCCCTGCCCCTGCCCGGCCTCCGAAATAAAGAGAATTTTGCACTGATAATCCCGCCTCCCTCTGAATTGTCGTCATACCGGTCTTTTCCGGGTATGTCGCAAGAGAAACTCCCTTGTTAAAGAATTACGAATGCTTTGCAACGGCTTTCTTACCTGAGCAGCAGCCAATTGGTTCATCTCAGCTCCCCCGAGGCGGACATCTGACGCGGGGCGACGTGGTGCCCATGAGTTGAGCCGCGAATTCGTTGTAACAGTGCGCATTGACAAAAGCGCCTCCCGATCCGCGCAAGGTGGCATCGGCTATCTCCCCTGTCTGTCCGGGATTGTCCGGCCCCCAGATGATGTGGAACTGCTCATGAAGCAGGACCGCGGCCCGCTGATCGTTATCTGCAGCATCGTTCCAAAAACGAGGACACAGGATCACCTGCCCGTGTCCCCGCCGGGACCATGCAAAAGACTCGCAGTCCGGAACCCCGGCACGTGCGACAGATGCCGGATCTCCTGCACAGAGGTACTGTATTGGCTGGCCAAGAAGCCCGGCCACCAGGGCAAACCGCCGGGACAGGATGCCCAACTCCTCATTGATCGCAGCCTCCTGAGTAGATCTCACCGTTCCTGTCAGCCGATTGAGAAAACCTCCCCGCACTTCAACAGGGAGTCCGAAATGATCTTCATATGCCTGCAGGGTTTCGGTATCAGGAGGGCGCACCCCCGTCTGTTCCGACACCGTTTGGGCCATCTCGCCCGCCCGCGCATCGATTGCTTCCAGCTCTTCTGTTGAGTTGGCCGGTGCATCATTGACGCCTTCCGGGCAGCTTGATCGCCCCGAAACCAACCGAAATACTGTGTCAGATGTACTTTCTTCCAGTCCGCCGGCTTGCATTACATGCGTCAGCTCATGCGCCAGCAGGTATTTTCCGGCTGATGTTTGCGGAGAATATTGGCCCCGGCCAAATGCGATGTGCCTCCCTGCGCTGTACGCCAGGGCGTCAACAATCCGTGCTGATTCTGCGGCCTTTTCATCGGTATGTATGCGCACAGCTCCTAGATCCTGGCTCAAACCGGATTTTTCACTGCAATCAGCTGATCGCATTATCGCATTGGCAACGCGTCCGGCTTCAAGCTCAAGACTGTCATCCGGTCCGCTCGTCCTCAGGCCGTCCGGCACACGATCCGATGTAACCGGCACCCGGCTGAAGTCAAGCCCGAACCGTGGTTCGAAGAATGCCCGGGTCCCTGCATCCAGCGGCAGGCCCGGCTCGCGCAGGACTTCGTGAACGATTGGCGGCACTGAAAGGGGGTAACTTATGATCGCAGAGCGCTGCAGGAGCGGCTTTTTTTTGCGGCACTTGTCGCATGTGCGCCTGAGTACTCCACCAGCACTATGTGACGGGATCTGCATCTGTTTTTGAGGTTGAACAAGAACCTTCCGGACCATCTTTCGATCCCCCTATTCCGGGCTGACTGTCTTTTCACCGAATCTGATCGGTATATCCTGCTACTTCGTGCACAATCGTGCGAATGAGTTGGCTACGGCCAAAATCTGGAATCGAGTTCCCGCGCCAATCTGGCCAGATTCCAACGGCGTGTGTTCTCCACATCGCCTAAGTAACCATAAAGTCCGGCCAACAGCGACTGCGTGCGGGCTGTGTCTGATGCCTGATTCTTCCAGGAAGGACAGATATGAAAGTCAGACCATATCCCATACCAGTACGTTTCAGCTGAATCGCATCTCCCGCCGCCATCAGGTTCGCACTCAAACCCCACTCCACTCCCTAATTTATTCTCGACTTTGTCAATAACCCCCTTTGCCGAATCCAAAGATGCCGCAGTAGTTGCCCCCAGGTAGCGATTCTGAAGATCTGCCCACCCGCTCAACCAGACAGGCCTGCGATCTCCAAGAGATGTCTGAGCGTTCTTGTTCCAGCGTTGAGCAAGGGCAATGGATTGGCGAATCAACGGCTTCCAGTCCCGGGGGCAATCCTCGAACGTATCCTGCGGCGCAGTGCTGATCTGCGCGCGCCCCGTGCCGAGTTCCTGCACGAATAAGCCGAATGATTCAGCATTCGTCAGGGCCTGCGCTGTAGTCAGTTGAGCATACAATCGATCCGATTGGTAGGCCCGATCAGTAATGTGTGAACCACCCACCAGGGAGTGGGCCATCTCGTGGATGACCGCCTCGGTCTGCCAAAGACCACCTCCCCTGAAGAACGAGGGACAGAAAACCAGCAGGCTTCCATTTACGTAGGCACCTGCATCGGGACAGGTTCTGTCGCTTGCTCCATGGCATTCAACGTTTAACGTGGTGCGGCTTTGCATGTCAGTGCGGAGAGTATCCAGTCTGGCACGCACCTGGCTCGCGGTTGAAGTCGATATCGAATGAAAGTGGCGATCCAGAGCATTCCTTGCTGCATGTAAACCGGGTGCTGCCGGTGCACCAAGAAATGCGTCAAGTTCTGATATACTTGAAGCCAACCAGCGTTGGGCCTGCATGACGGCCGGAAAAATCTGTCGGTGTTGATCCAGACTGCATCCATTGGGAGCAACGGTGACGGTAACCTCCGTTTCGCGGGCCATAACGGGAGGTCGCTCAATAGCCTCCATTTTCCCGTCACCTTCTGCAATCTGCGCATTCCGGTCTGCCTCCTGTTCTGCCGCATGTTCAGGTCCCGCCAAGTGTATCGCGTCAATACCTGCCTGCTGCTGAACCACGTGAGTGAGTTCGTGTGCCAGGAGTCTTCTTCCTGTTGGAGTGGTTGGATTGTATTTTCCTGAGGAGAAGACCACATTACGCCCAACAACATATGCGCCGGCATTCACTGCCCGGGCCGACTCAGCCGCCTTTGTGTCAGTGTGCACCCGCACGCCGCTGAAATCGTGCCCGAACCGGTGCTCGAAGAACGTTCTGGTCCCGGTATCCAGCGGCCGGCCCGGTTCGCGCAGCACTTCGTGAACGATCGGCGGAACACGTTCAGGACCGTTCTGCACGGCGGAGCGCTGGAGAATCCCTCTTTTCTTTTCTTCTTC
>JBAVWM010000148.1:0-24766 GCA_049697815.1 Methanoregula sp.
TTGTATTCCCGCCCTACAACGCCCCCCAGCTGGTGGATATTCTTGCGCAGCGCGCGGATGGTGCCTTTATGCCCGGTGCGATTGCCGAGGGTGTTATCCCTCTCTGCTCAGCGCTTGCAGCACAGGAACATGGCGATGCCCGGCGGGCTCTGGACCTGTTCAGGATTTCCGGAGAGCTTGCTGACCGGGACGAGTCGCTGCAGGTTACCGAGGCACACGTCAAGCAGGCGCAGGCGAAGATTGAGACCGACAGCATGATCGAGTGCATCGGGACCCTGCCTACGCAGAGCAAACTGATCCTCTTCTCGATGCTCATCCTTGAACAGCTCGGACAGAATATATTTACGAGCGGGGAAGTCTCACGTATATACCAGGACATCGCCCCGTCCATTGAGCTCGACGTGCTCACGCACCGGCGGATTACCGATCTGATCTCCGAGCTGAACATGCTCGGGGTAATCAATACCCGGGTCGTCAGCCGCGGGCGGTATGGCAGGACAAAAGAGATGTGGTTTGATTCAAACACGGGCAAGATCCGCGAGGTGGTTCTCAAGGATCCCCGCCTTAACGGCCTCAAGGACCTTGATGTTTCCCAGATGGAAGCGAAATGGTTGAAAACCTGGTTCAGGTGAAAGGAAATGGATGAAAAAGATCTCGAACTTCTCCGGATTCTTGAGGAGAACAGCCGGCTCTCAGCAGAAGAAATTGCGACCATGACAACCCTTGGCACCAGCGAGGTTGAAAAACGGATTTGCGCACTTGAAGCTGCACAGGTTATCAGGGGATATTCAACCGTGATCAACTGGGAGAAGGCAGGAAACGGCGAGGTCTCCGCCATCATCGAACTCAAGGTAAGCCCGGAACGCGACTATGGGTACGACAGGATTGCCGAGCGACTCTCCCGGTTCAGACAGGTCAAGACCCTGCGCCTTATGACCGGTACCTATGATCTTCAGATGCTCGTGACCGGGAAAAACATGCAGGAAGTATCCCGGTTCGTCTCAGAACATGTGGCACCCATGGACCGGATCCGGGAGACCGCAACGCACATCATCATGAAGTCGTACAAAGAGAACGGCAATGTCCTCTTTGAACAGACTGAGCCGGAACGCCTGCCGTATTCCCCGTAAGGTGTCCACCATGCGCAACTTTGTCTCAAAGCATGCGGAGGAGATCCCACCGTCCGGCATCAGGAAATTTTTCGATCTGGTCCTGACAATGGAGGATGTGATATCTCTTGGCGTTGGCGAGCCGGATTTCCGCACTCCGTGGAACATCTGCGAATCGAGTATATATTCCATCGAGCAGGGCATGACCTCCTATACATCCAATAAGGGGCTCCAGACCCTCCGCGATGCCCTCTCCCGGTATCTTGCCCACCGCTACAACCTCCAGTACTCCGCTGATACTGAGATGCTAATTACCACCGGTGTTTCCGAAGGACTGGATATTGCGGTACGGTCGATCGTGGACCCTGGCGATGAAGTTCTCATTGCACAACCGAGTTATGTGTCCTACGCTCCCTGTGTATCTCTGGCCGGGGGAACACCCGTTCCGATACGATGCACGGAAGAGGATCATTTCAAACTGAATCCTGATGCATTGGCAGAAAAGATAACCGCCAGATCAAAAGCACTGATCATCAACTTCCCGAACAACCCGACCGGGGGAGTGATGAGCAAGGGAGACCTGAAGGCGATAGCGGACATCGTTATCGATCACGATCTCCTCCTTATTAGCGATGAGGTCTATGCCGAACTCACGTACGAAGCGAGTCACTGTGCCGCAGCAACCGTCAGCGACCTGTGGGAACGAACGATTACCCTGAACGGGTTCTCGAAAGCCTATGCCATGACCGGCTGGCGGATAGGCTATCTCTGCGCACCGCAGGAACTGCTGGAAGCAGCACTCAAGATACACCAGTATGTCATGCTCTGCGCCCCGGTGATGGGACAGGTCGGGGCCGTAGAAGCCCTCAGGTCCGCGGAAGAAGAGAAAAACAGCATGGTAAACGAGTACCGGCTCCGTCGCAATATGTTTGTGGCAGGCCTGAACCGGATAGGCCTTCCCTGCCATGTCCCGGAAGGCGCCTTCTATGCCTTCCCCTCAGTAAAAAAGACTGGCCTCTCTGACGTTGAATTTGCCGAACGGCTGTTGAAGGAACAGCGGGTTGCGGTCGTTCCCGGCAGCGTATTTGGTTCCGGCGGGGAGGATCATCTCCGGTGCGCCTATGCGGTCTCACGCAAAGACCTGAGTACAGCCCTCGGAAGAATGGAAGCGTTCATCGATTCACTCTGATCCGCTCCTTCCTTCTCTTTTCCGGAACGCCGACGCTGCATTTCTGACATCCGGTTATCCTGAGAGATAGTTTATTTTGGAACTTGACCAATACTACATGAAAGACAATGAGCTGTACAATCATCGTTGGTGGATTTTTTGGGGATGAGGGAAAGGGGAAGATTGTTGCCCATATCGCTTTTAAAGACAAACCCGTAATCATCTCCCGCGGCGGTGTGGGTCCGAATGCCGGTCACACTGTCCAGGTCGGGACTAAGGAATATGGTGTCCGCATGGTGCCCTCCGGTTTTGTGTATCCGGACGCCAAACTCTGTATTGGCAGCGGCGTCCTTGTCGATCCCCGTGTCCTGAAATATGAAGTCGAGACGCTGGGCGTCAAAGGCCGGATTTTCGTTGACCGGCGCTGCGGGATAATCACTGAAGATCATATAGCACGGGACAAAGGCAGCGATCACCTCTCCAAGAAGATCGGAAGTACCGGTTCCGGCTGCGGGCCGGCAAATTCCGACCGGGTCATGCGGATATCTCCGCAGGCAAAAGACATTCCCGAACTCGCGGAATACTTGTTGGATGTTCCCAAGGCAATCGACGAGGAACTGAAAAAAGATCATATCGTCCTTCTGGAAGGAACCCAGGGTTTTGGCATCTCGCTGTATTATGGCACCTACCCCTTCGTGACGAGCAAGGATACCTCCGCTTCGCAGATTGCCGCTGATAATGGCGTTGGCCCGACACGGATAGACGATGTTGTTGTGGTCTTCAAAGCATATCCAACCAGGGTTGGTGAAGGGCCGTTCAGCACGGAGATGACTTCTGAAAAATCCGATTCGATGGGTATCCAGGAATTTGGGACCGTCACGCACCGCAAGAGGCGCATTGGCGGCTGGGACGGGGGGATGGCCCGCTATTCGGCGATGATCAACGGGTGTACCCAGGCAGCCATCACCGGTATCGACCGGATTGACAAGGCCTGTTTTGGCATTACAGACTACGACAAGCTGACCAGAACGGCCAGGGACTTCCTCAAGACTGCTGAAGACGACATCGGTTGCCCCATCACCCTTATATCGACCGGTCCTGAGGTCACCCAGATTATTGATATTCGGGAAGAAATGGTATGAAACGGTCGCTTATGGATATTCTCTGCTGTCCTGTCTGCAAGGGAGATCTCACGCTCCATGTGGACAAGGAGAACGAGAAGGAGATTTTTGAGGGAGAACTCCACTGCGCTGCCTGCCAGCTGGGGTACCCCATCCACGAGGGGATTCCCAATCTCCTCCCTCCGGCAGGTCAATAACCGGTCCTGGTGCTGGAATGAAACTCCCGCTTCCCGTCACGATGCTGTTGTCTGCTGGTGCGGGACCCGGCGAGGATGGGTATGAGATTTACCTCAACCGCAGCAGCATCAACTCCATCGACATCCCCCGGGAGAAGATTCTTGCCGAACCCGGCGCCGGACTCGTCTTGAAATTCCTGAATCGCGGTGCACCCGTCCATATCACGATTACTTCGTCCAACGCCGGTATGTTCACCGATTTTTTCCATGAGACCCTGTATATTGTGGATGAAGCGGTACTGAGTATCCCGATACGGAAGGATAGTGGAGAAGGCTCCTTTGAGCTCGATATTATTGCCGGGTATGGTGGGGTAAAGGCAGCGTTACCGGTTTCTGTTGTTGTACAACACATGAGACCAAAAGTGCAGGAAGAATACCCACTGCAACCGGTGGCCCACGGCCGGCCCCACCTGCTGATGGTCACGATGGGAATCGGGTTGATCCTCTACTGTGCATGGATTTATACGGATATCGCAGTCTTCAATATTTCGGCTTTTATTATCCTTGTTGTTGGTGCACTCTACACATGGTACCGTCAGAGATAGCGCTCTCCGCCTTCGTTCTTCTCGCCGCACTGCTGGTGGACCGCCTTTTCGGGGATCCGCACTCTGCGTATCACCCGGTTGCGCTGCTGGGCCGGTTCATCGGGTGGTGGGGGAGACCGGAGCTGTTCCCCAAGGCGGTCCAGCGGTGTGCGGGGGTGGTGTTCTGGTTTATTACCACCGCCCTCTTTGCCCTGCCATTTTACCTGGTTGAAAAGACGGCCCCACAGCTTCTGTACCTGCTTCTCGCACCGTTCCTGCTGAAGAGCTGTTTTGCCTGGCGCTCACTGGAAGAGCACACACTCGCGGTTGCGGCCGCATTGAAGGATGGCGTAGAGAACGGAAGGGAACAGGTAAAACTCCTGGTCTCCCGCAATACGGCACAGCTCGAACGGCACAATATCCTTTCCGCTGGTTATGAATCCCTGACGGAAAACCTTACGGACAGCATTATCTCCCCTCTGCTGTTCTTCTCCGTTTTTGGCCTTGCCGGGGCAGCGGTTTATCGTGCGGCAAACACGATGGATGCCATGCTCGGGTACCGTGACGAGCGCGAACGGATCGGCTGGTGTGCAGCCCGGATGGATGACCTGTTCAATTTTATTCCCGCACGGATCACCACCCTCCTCCTTCTGGTGTATTTCGCATTCTGCGGCAGGTTTTCACCAGCAGTGCGGGTGATGCGCCGCGATGGTAAGAACCGTCCCGGTTTCAACGGGGGGATCGTAATGGCGGCCATGGCCGGGGGGATCGGCATACAGTTTGAAAAACCTGGTGTTTACACCATCGGCGACCGTGAGCGGACGCTGGATGAAGCCGGCCCTGACATCATCCGGGCAGCGCGAGCAGTCACCCTGATGGCGGTAATACTTGCCGTTTGTACACTGTTTTTATTGGGTGTGCTGATCAATAGTACCGGCATATGAAACTGGAAGAACTGAGATTTGGCACTGAGCTTCTGAAGCGCGGCTTCGCATCCATGCAGAAAGGGGGCGTTATCATGGATGTCGTGAATGCCGAGCAGGCAAAGATTGCCGAGGAAGCCGGTGCAGTCGCAGTCATGTCACTGGAGCGGGTCCCCTCCGATATCAGGAAGATGGGCGGTGTTGCCCGCATGGCAGACCCTGAGAAGGTCATCGAGATCATTGAAACAGTCTCCATCCCGGTCATGGGTAAGGTGCGGATCGGGCATTTCGTGGAAGCCCAGGTACTGGAAGTCCTTGGTGTGGATATGATTGATGAAAGTGAAGTCCTGACACCGGCAGACGAGCAATACCATATCGATAAGAAACAGTTCAAAATCCCCTTTGTCTGCGGGGCACGCGATCTCGGCGAGGCGCTCCGGAGGATCAATGAAGGCGCTGCCATGATCCGGACCAAGGGAGAGGCCGGTACCGGGAATGTTGTCGAAGCCGTCCGCCATATGCGAAACATCCTGGGAGAAATTCGCATGCTCAAAGGTATGGACGTACAGGAAATGACCGACTACGCCCGTGAGATTGAAGCTCCAGCCGACTTGGTCTTTGAATGTGCGGAGCGCGGCAGGCTGCCGGTCGTGAATTTCTCGGCTGGGGGTATCGCCACACCGTCTGATGCTGCCATGATGATGCAGCTTGGTGCCGATGGGGTCTTTGTCGGGTCGGGGATCTTCAAATCTTCGAGCCCCGAGCGGATGGCGAAGGCAATCGTAGAAGCGGTCAATCACTTCGATGACCCGAAGGTGATTGCACAGGTAAGTACCGGCCTTGGCGACGCCATGCCGGGTCTCGATGTCCACACCCTCAGGGACGATGAGGTGCTGCAGACCCGTGGACGTTAGGATCGGCGTACTTGCCCTGCAGGGGAACGTCAGCGAACATATCGATGCGTTCCTGCTCGCACTCGAACGGATGGGGCACGGCCCCTCATCCGAGGTTTTTGAGGTCCGGAGCCCCGCGGACCTTGTGAAGTGCAATACCCTGGCAATTCCTGGAGGCGAATCAACGACTATCTCACGGCTAATCGAAAAAAACAATCTTTTCGAACCGCTCCAGTCCTTCCCGGGCGGTATCTTTGCCACATGTGCCGGCATGGTGCTGATGGCGACCCGCGTTGATGACCCGCGTGTCCGCCCGCTGGGACTTATCGACATGACGATAGACCGGAATGCATTCGGGCGGCAGAAGGAATCCTTTGAAGCGGATATTGCGATTGAAGGTTTGGACCGTGGTGCATTCCATGCAGTTTTCATCCGTGCACCGCTCGTGAGCGCTACCGGAAAAGGGGTTAAGATAACGTCCCGTCTCCCCCAAGGCATTGTTGCCGTTGAGTGTGGCAGAAATATGGCGTTCGCGTTTCACCCGGAGCTTGGAGGAGATACCCGCCTCCACGAACGGTTTTTAAAAGGTCTGGGCATTAAATCTCAAAAATAACCATTTTTCCTGGTGAAAATGACCGTTGGGTGCCGGTCTGTTTGAGGCCTTTCATATCCAGGATCTACCACAACCCGCGCAGTAGGAGGCACTATTGATTGAAAAACGGGACTCGGCATCCTGGCAGGAAATGCTATTTCTTGGCATCGGGATCCATCTATGGGCCGGTCTTGTGGTTCGTGAAGTGAGTTATATCCTGCACAATACCGTTGATGAATACCACGTTTCTGTTCTCATCGAACTCTGCAAGTGCGGTCACACTGACATTGATCGGGGCACCTCCCGGTCTCCTGAGATGCAGTACCCGGTTTTTCACAAACTGCTTTTTTTGCAACTCATCCAAAAGCTCAAGGCGTGCAGCGGGATCCGAGAATATATCGATAACCGGGACGTCCTGCAGGTCCGACATGGTGGTATATCCTAGGATATTTAAAAGAGCTGTATTCCCCCAGACAAACCTGCCCCGGGGGTCGCCGGTGCTTCGGTAAATCCCGACATTCAGGTCTTCAACAAGGGTACGGTACTGGTCTTCATGCTCCCGGAGATACTGTTCCATCTTCTCCCCCGTGATATCCCTCGCAATCGAAGACGCACCGGTAATTGCCCCGTATTCACCGAGTATTGGTGAAATGGTAATCAGGACATCGAGGACAGCACCGCCGTTTCTCATCATCTTCATCTCCTGGCGACGGATACTTTCTCCTTGGTGAACCCGTTTCAGGATACCTGACAGATCCTCCGGACTTCCTGGAGGTACAAGGATATTCATTGGCTTTCCGAGGATCTCTCCCTCTTTATACCCGCAGAGCCGCTCTGCCGCAGGATTCCAGCTGATGATATTACCGTCAGGATCATTTCCGATAATCGCTTCGCCGGATGACTGAATAAGTCCCCGGTACCGAGCTTCGCTGATCCGGAGCATCTCCTCGTATTTTTTACGGGTCGTGATGTCTTCCACAATGAAGGTGAGCCCGTCGCTTCCGTCTTCAAATGCCGTGGGTACCTGCTTTGCGCGGAAATGACGCTCCTCCCCACGGATGGTGCAGTCCACATCAGATACCGACTCCCCTTTTTCCTGCGAACCCCGGGCCGTCCAGCCCGCCTGCAGGGCATAGATGAACGGGTTATCGAGATCGTGTATGGTTTTTCCGATGAGAGCCTCTTTTCTCGTTTCCAGCAGGAGAGGGACCTGTTCGTTGACCTGGAGAATCCGCTGGTCACTGTCAAAGACGATCACCAGATCGGATGAGAACTCTAAAAGTGCAGAGACCGGAACTCTTCGCGAGAGGAAATAGACCTTGGCAGCACCGATCAACTGCATCTCTACCTGGCCTGCGATCAGGAGCATGTCGAGATACTTGGCCACGAGGTTTCGGTTTATCTTCATCTCGGAGGCCAGATCCGAGATGGTCATACCCCGCTGGTGCCACTTGAGCATCCGCTTGATCTTATCGACTTTTTCCTGGTCGAGTACACCCATAGTATCTCCTTTGATTGTATGTGTAGTAAATATACCGGTCAGTCAATATTTGAACAAGGATGCACCAAACGCTGAAACCCGGTCTCTTCACCTGATCCCTGAAAAAAACCGATAAGTATAATTTGACTCTTCCGGACCCCGGTTACCCGATGTGCATGGCAGACCTTTGTGCGTATCCTCTTTGCGCGCCTGTGTGACAGACCTGGTGTGCAAATGTTGATTATACACTCCTGCGTATGGACAGGTAGTCATGATGGGAGGTGGACGGATATATGAATAGCGATACAGGAAAAATGACGGGAAAGGACAACGGAGTCCTTGTACCATCAGCAACGGCAGTGAACCGGTTCAGAAGACCCCTTGTTGACTACCTCATCAGCGGTCTTGAGGAGAACGATAAGTGGGTCCGGATCCTTGCAGCCGAGATGCTCGGAATCGCCGGGGATCCCCGTGCGCTTGAATACTTAAAACCGTTTCTGGTGGATCGTGACCGGGATCTCCGGACCATGTCTGCACAGGCAATGGATATGATCATTTCGCAACAGGCTGTCGCATCCCGCTCGCAGCCGGACCGGTGCGCCAGCTGCATGATACGGCTCATTGCCGAAGAAGCGCTCATGAAGGAAAAGCAGAGGGGATAATTTGCAGGTCACAAAAAATGGAAATACGTTGGAGGGAATCGCTATGATCTCATACCAGAACAATACTCTTCCGCTGGAGGCACAATACTTATATCGGCGGGGACGGGAGATGATAGACCAGAAAAAAGAGGATATTGCACTGGTCTTCTCAAGACAGGCTGTTTTTATCGCACAGGGCTTTTCAAAAGCCAACTGGGAACTGGGCAACTGCCTTGCCCGGCTTGGTCGTGTAGAGGAGGCAGCCGCATGTTATGGGAAGGCAACACGGACTAATCCGCACAGTAACGTGGCTATCGCAGGTGTGGCAATGGATTGAAAGGGAGGGACCGGGATCCTTCTTGGGGACCCTTATATCCTTTACGGACCGGAAACCTCCCATTTCCTGCAATCTTTCATGGAAGGCGGGGGTGCGTGGGATCGCATGACAATACACGCCGCGATCTACCGGGATCGGCTTTGCCGGGTCTCTTTTTACCAGACAGGAGCAACCGGATAAGAGAGCGACAGGAAAAAGGAAAGGGTTTTTCCAGGAGTTATCCTTCCCCGGCTGGATTGACAAGCCGTCCCATGAACAGTATCGCACCGGTCTCATCGTCCTGGATGATGAATATGAACGGGTGGTCTGCCCTGAATACCGGCACAGGCTCAGGATTTGCAGGTGGAGCATTCTGGCGCATCACGACCGCCGTTGCGGCTGCGGCCTCGGTGCCTTCCTCGTTTACATCAACGAAAGCCTGGTGGATAACATCACCGATGAAAAGGTTTTTTGTCCCGTCCATGCCCGAGAAGTCCGCGTTGCCGGTAAATGCCGTCGGCATTCCCATTGCTCCCAGCGTGTCGGGCAGGGAATATTTGGTCTCGAGGGTATACTTCGGGAAGTACACCATCACCCGCCGGAACGTTGCCGACTGCTGCAGCGCAGAAAGCGTGTCGGCGCTCAGAGAATCTTCGGTTGTCGTGAGGTTATCTGCCTTGGGGAGCAGGAGGACGAGCGAGAGTTCCTTACCGGTGGTGTGCTCGTAGGCCATAGACAGCATCTGGAGATCCTTGTTTTCCGCGTACAGATAAACAGCATCCTCGTCTGTCCGCTGCATCATGGGGACCTTAACGGTCTTTCCCGGCACTATCCTGAAATCAGCGTCTGCGGTCTTGTTTTTATCGAACTGCTTCACCCAGTCGCCCTTGAAATAGATCGCGTTTGTGATGACGAGCCGGGTCATCGGGTCGATAATGCCTGCAGGGATCAGGTCCTTGATCCGGTCCTCAGTCTTGTTCTCCACCCAGATGTTGATCGTAACCCGTGAGTCCTCCGGGTGACCTTTAAAATCCAGATTTGTGGTCTTTGCTCCATAGGAGCGTTCCGCAGTTCTGACATATTCCGTAAGGAACGGATAGGTCTTCTCAGCCCAGAGGGCGTTGGCCGTGCGCAATGAATAGCTGGGATCGCCGCTATTGATACCGGCATTCAGGCCCGAAAAACCCTCCCTGCGTGAGGTATCATTCTCAGGCAAATAAAACACGGACCGGATCTCGTCTGCGGTCTTCCCCCGTGCGCCCTCATAGGTTATGGCAAGTGCCGATGAGAGAGAGATGGGTGAAAAGAAAATGTTACTGCCGGTAGATTTCTGGTCTTTCGCCAGCCGGGAATAGAGGTCGAATGCAAACTGGTTGTTGGCATCTGCTACAGCCCGGGTACTATCCGCATCCGTCACGACAACAACGGTCGGCGTTTGTCCGACAGGTGTTTTCTCATCCGTGGGGGAAACAGGCTGTACCGGAGCCGGTCCGGTACACCCCGCAAAAACAATAATCAGAATGGCGAATGCCGAAATCATGCACAGGCTAATAATTCTTGATTTCATGACAAGCATTGCATGACAGCTCAATTATATCTGGCGTTGATTGCGACGTTTTTCGCAGTTATAACCGGGAATGCAAAGGTGTTCACTCCACGGTGTACGAAAAACCGGAATTACCAGTTCTTCTTCATCGCTTCTGCTTTCATCTCTTTGGGCATCAGCTCTATTGCGTACCGTAACGCCGTCCGGGGCATCACTCTTTTATTTTTCATTACGTAAGAGAAGACCTCGTCTGTGTGCTTCCGGCTCGCCTCTTTCAGGAGCCAGCCGTACCCTTTCTGCACCATATCGTCAGTATCGGTCAGCAACCGGTCGGCAATTTCAAGAGACTCTTTGAGGAACTTCCCCTGCTTTGCAGGGACAATAAGCGAAACGGCTGCCGCCCGCCGCATCCAGCGGTTCTGCGACTGGGTCCACTTCTTGAGTTCTTCGGTATATTCCGGATATTGTTCGATGAAGTCGCCCATCGTATGGTTGCAAAACCCGTCACAGGACGCCCAGTTCGTGATGTAAGTATCAACCCAGCGCCGAAAAACAGCAAGGTCTTCCCGTACATACCGCCCTGAAAGGGCATAGGCCCATTCAGAAACGATGAAGGACTCCTCCATGTATCCTGACTGGTAAAGTTCCTCGCAGAGGGCAAAGATTTCCGGCTTTGGGCGGCCTTTGATCTCTTTCCAGTATTTCTTGGCAATTGCGATCACGGTCGCCGTCTTCATGCCGTAGCACCGGATCTCTTCCTTGAAGAACCGTTGCGAGGTTTTCTGTATTTCAGGATCCGCCTGTGCTGTCAGTTCCTGCCGTATCCGTGCGATGACCGGATCCATAGTTCAAGGTAAGCGGGATGGGGAGATAAGGGATGTGGCGGGCTTAGGGTGAAGATGATATGTGCTGCTGCACGGACTGGATAATACAAAAAGGATGGCTTGATGGGTGCCGGTTACCCCCCCTTCTTCCCCACTTTTGTCGGGGATTGGTGCGGGGACGCCTCATCAACCCCAAGATACTCCGCACCCAAGCTACAGAGCGCCTCCATGATCGGGATCAGGGTTTTCCCGAAGTCCGTAATAGCATACTCTACCCGCGGCTGTACCTCGGGATAGATTTTTCGCCAGATGATCCCGTCCTCCTCAAGCTCGCGGAGCTTCTTTGTGAGCACCTTGGGGTTCACGTCAGGAAGCGCCTTCTGCAGCTCGCCAAAGCGCGTCACCTCACACATCCCCAGCGCCCAGAGATAAGGGGCTTCCACACCCCCCCGATGACATCCAGCGCCGCCTCGACCGGGCAATGGAAGGTCTTCCCGTTCTTCGTGTAAGTCATTGTTTCCTCAATGAAAGTATGTTCGGCATGGCGCACGAGAGCGGGGAGCAGATTTATGGACAAAGAAAACCGTATAACCGTATCATACCTTTTTTTATTATTCCGTGAACGCTGGGTGTCTTTTGAATATTAAAGGCAAAAAAGAACTCATGCAGAAAGACAAATTCCCATTACTTCCCGAGACTAAGGAGCCTGCGGATCTTTCCCCACAGGGAAATCGTTGGTCGTTTACAGAATGGCAGTCCACCTTTCGGGATATGCGCCTCCTCGCACTCGTCGCACATCCTGTGGCGTCTGCACGTTGTTTTGGGGCAGGGGCAGTCTTCGCGGACGGTCGGGGACATGGGTACTATACCTCTTGCGGGTACTGGTTTAACGTTTTGGAACTGTGGGAACTGGATTCCCCTCTTTGGCTGGTAAATCCCGAGCCCATGCAGCTATTGCAGCCAAAGTCGCGGAAGTCCCCGAGAGGGGATTTTGCCAATCCGTCATCTTTGGGAGTATTGTCATGGTCGTCCTGCAGCTCCTTGGGATCCTGTCGATAATGATGGTATTGATGCTATTCCTCCTCTTCCTTAAGACATATTCCGATACCCGACCATCCCATCAAACATTACCATGAGGAGAAACCTGATGCCCCCGACCAGTATCTGTGAGTTGTGGATTTCCCGTGGACAAAGGGGATAAACCTTAAGGAAACAGGCACGATCCTAGTACAGGAAGGAGGCAATATCCATGGCAACCGATCCCGTCTGTCTTATGATCGTTGATGAAGATGATGCGAAATTCACCAGCACTTACAAAAACCAGAAATATTACTTCTGCTGCAACTGGTGCAAGACAAAGTTTGATGAAAACCCGAAGCGGTATTCCCGGCTGGGAATCGATATGAATGTTGATCTCGGGGAAGGCTGTTCTTGACAGGATTTTTTAGAAAAACCCTCTCTTTTCTCGACGTTTCACAAAGCGGAATTGTCTCACGCACAGGTCACCACCGGATCTCTTATTCTCTGTCAGCGGAACCGGGGCCTGTCCTGAAAGCAACATGCAGCCAAAAAAAAATAAAAAAAAACAGGGTTTTTAAATGAAGAGCGGCGCCAGGACAAGCGTCAGCGTAGCGAGGAGCTTGATAAGCACGTGAAGTGACGGGCCGGCGGTATCCTTGAACGGATCGCCGACCGTATCCCCGATGACCGCTGCCTTGTGGGCTTCGCTCTTCTTACCGCCATGAGCACCGGATTCGATATATTTCTTGGCATTGTCCCAGGCACCACCGCTGTTGTTGAGGATGAGTGCAAGGAGGATGCCGGTGATGGTCGCTACCATGAGGAAGCCGGCGAGGGCTTCGTACTTCATGGTGACACCGATGATGATTGGGAACCCGATCACTAGGATGCCTGGGAGGACCATGTTCTTGAGGGCACCCTGGGTGGTGATATCAATGACCGCTGCATAATCGGGTTTCTTGGTACCTGCCATGATGGCCGGGTCCTTGAACTGGATGCGGACTGCATCGATCACAGACTGTGCAGTCTTGGAGACAGCACGGATGGCAAAGCTCGCAAAGAGGAAGACGAGCATGGCGCCGAGGAGTGCACCGACAAAAACCGGCACGCTTGCAAGGTTGACGACCTCGAACGCTTTTCCTGTGAGCTTGGCAATGTCAGCCATGTAAGCGTTGAAGAGCAGGAAGACGGCGAGAGATGCACTGCCGATCGCATACCCCTTGGTAAGGGCCTTGGTGGTGTTGCCGGCTGCATCGAGCTTGTCCATGCGGTGCCGGACTTCATCGGGGGCTTGGCTCATTTCGACGATACCGCCGGCGTTGTCGGCGATGGGACCGAACGTGTCCATGGTAAGAACGTAGGCACAGACCATCAGCATGCCGATAGTGGCGACGGCAGTACCGTAGATCCCGCCGCTCGGGATACCGGTCATAGTTCCGCACCAGTAGGAGATGAGCAGAGAGGCGCCAATGAGGATTGCAGGAACCGCGGTAGTCTCGAGACCGACCGAGAATCCCATGATGAGGTTGGTTCCCGCCCCTGTTTCAGAGGCGTTGGCGATCTCCTGCACCGGGCGGTAGTGGTGGTCGGTGTAGAAGAGGGTGACCCGGAGGAAGGCGACGGAAAGTGCAATACCAACGAGACCGGCAAGGACGAAGTATATCCAGCCGGCTGTTGCACCAAGGAGCCACTGGACCCCGAAGTAGAGGAATATTGCTGAAATAATTGCCGTGATATAGTATCCGCGGTTCATGGCGTCCATCGGGTCGGCACCGTCTTTACCCCTGACAGAGAGCATACCGATCATACTCGCAAGGAGACCGAGCGAACACATGACAATGGGGAAGAGGATACCGTTGACACCAAAGACCGGGAAGAGCGCGACACCGAGGATCATGGCACCGATGTTCTCGGCTGCGGTGGACTCGAAGAGGTCAGCGCCACGGCCGGCACAGTCTCCGACGTTGTCGCCGACGAGGTCTGCAATGGTTGCCGGGTTCCGGACATCATCCTCGGGGATACCGGCCTCGACCTTGCCCACAAGGTCTGCACCGACATCAGCGGCTTTCGTGTAGATACCGCCACCGAGCTGGGCAAAGAGGGCCACAAACGAGGCTCCGAAACCGAATCCGACCATGACGAACGGGGTGTAGGTCGGGTCTGCCCCGAGAGCAATGTATGTCAGCGAGACACCGAGGAGCGACATCGAAGTGATGATCAGGCCGGAGATGGCCCCGCCGCGGAACGAGAAGTCGAGTGCCTTCCCGTCGCTGGTCTGGGCGGCTGCTGCCGTGCGGATATTCGTCCTGACGGCAATCCACATGGCGACAATACCCGCAACTGCACTGCAGGTAGCCCCGACAATGAAAGCAGCTGCGGTGGAGATGGCAAGGGACTGTTGTCCGGTGAAGTAATAGACGGCAAAGATCACCACAGCCAGCACGATGGCCAGTATGGCGATAGTCGAGTACTGACGCTTGATGAATGCTTCCGCACCCACTCGGATCGCATCGGCGACCTCGCGCATCTTGGGCGTCCCTTCATCTTGTGAGAGGAGATTACGCGCTAAGATAGCTGCGAGACTCAGTGCGATAACGCATATCGCAATCGCGATTAGTAATGCAAAGTCGATCATTCCATGACCTCCCTGCGGTGTCTTTCGGGAATCCGGCGGGGAACAAAACCGTACATACACTATGTACATGCAGTTCCGTCCGACCGTGCCCGGACGACACGTCAGGTGTGATTAATTGGTATCGGCAGAGACCTGCCTGAATGGAACCAAAGGAGGGTGCAACGGTTCCCGGGGTTCACCCTGAATACTTCCACAACCCTTCCTATGAGATCATTAGTGCTTTTTTGGAACATTAAACTTTTATCCACGGTTGGAGGGTGCACTACAATCCGGGGCACGGCGGTCTGTGGAATAGAAATCCTCAAATTTGGCAGGATTTTTTAAAAAGGTTGCAGGAATTCAGAAAAAGAGTATTCCGGTTGCAGGGCCGGCCCCTGTTACAGTTTCCATCCATTTTCTTACGAAAACCAGAATTCTTTTCCGGATTTTTCAGAATTATCTTCATTTCATTGTGCTTTCAGGCACAATTCAATATGATTAATAATGAAAAATTCCCATATTTACCTTAGGAGGGTATCTGGTGCAGATTCTCGATTTATTACTCTATCTCATCCTGTTTCCGTTGATCGCAGCGCTCTTCCTGCTGGTTGTGCGCAGGGATTCCTGGCGTGCGCTGATTGTGCAGATCTCTGCGGTTGTCATCGGGATTGTATCGCTGGTGCTGCTGGTTCTTGGTTTTGACAAAAACACGCTCTTGTATACCATTGGTTCAGAACCGGTCGGCCAAGTCATGTTCTTTACTGAGATGGTCCTGGCCGTATTCATCCTCTACCTCGGAATAAAATACCGGAAATCACTGACAGTTGTCCTGATCCTGCTGCAGGCAGGCCTGCTCATCTGGTTTGAGACGAGTCTGGCCGGCAACCTGCATATCACAAACAACCTGTTTGTCGACCAGTTCTCCATCATCATGGCCCTGATCATCGGGATCATTGGTACCCTTATCTGCGTCTATGCTGTGGGGTATATGGAGACCTACCATAACCGCCACAAGGAGATCAGGGACCGCCGGGGTCTCTTCTTCGGCATTCTGTTCATCTTCCTTGCCGCCATGTTCGGGCTGATCTTTTCCAATAACCTGCTCTGGGTCTTCTTCTTCTGGGAGATCACCACTATCTGCTCATTTTTACTGATCGGGTACTCCGAGACCGAAGAAGCGACCAACAACTCATTCCTTGCATTGTCCATGAACCTGCTGGGTGGCGTGGCATTTATGGCTGCCATTATCTACCTTGCCATTTCCGATCCATCAGGAAACCTGCTGGGCCTCAATTACCTGCTCACGACCGGCAAGGCGATTGCCCTCGTACCGGCAGTCCTGATCTGCTTTGCAGGCATCACCAAGGCTGCCCTGATGCCGTTTTCCTCGTGGCTTGTCGGGGCCATGGTCGCACCGACCCCGGTCTCAGCCCTGCTCCATTCAAGCACGATGGTCAAGGCCGGTGTCTATATCATCGTAAGGTTTGCGCCGGTGCTGGCCGGGACAACAGAAGGTCTCATCATTGCGCTGGTCGGGGGTACGACGTTTGCTCTCGCGTCCTTCATGGCAATATCCCAGAATAATGCCAAGAAGGTCCTTGCCTACTCAACGATTGCCAACCTCGGGCTGATCGTTGCCTGTGCCGGTGTCGGGACCTATAACCTGATGTGGGTAGCGATCCTGCTGATCATCTTCCATGCGATTGCAAAGTCGCTCCTCTTTCTCTGCGTCGGGACCGTCGAGAACCGGATTGGCAGCCGGAATATCGAGGACATGGGCGGCCTGATCGTCCGGATGCCCAAGATCGCCATCATGATGTTCATCGGGATGGCCGGCATGTTCCTTGCGCCGTTCGGTATGGTCATCTCCAAATGGGCGGCGATCGAGGCGTTCATTATCGCCCCGTTCGGCCTGATCTTTATTGCGATCCTAGCCTTCGGCGGTTCCGCAACCGTCTTCTTCTGGAGCAAGTGGATGGGCAAGATCATCTCAGTGATGCGCGACCAGACGGTGATCGAGGATACGGTAAAAAAAGAGAAATGGGCGGTGCTCTATATCCTGACCGGGCTTGTCGTTGTTGTCTGTCTCATCTTCCCGCTCATCTCGTCGGTCCTGATCGAGCCGTTTGTCCTGAATATTTACGGCCAGACGGCCCGGCTTGCGCAGGCCAATCTCACGATCATGATGATGATGCTCTGCCTGCTGATGATTATGCCCTTCACCATGCTCTTCTACGGGAAGAAGGCGCAACCCCCCGTACTGCCCTACATGGGTGGGCGGCCGATGGACGGCCCCATGCATTTTGCCGGTTCTCTGGGGGTCTCCCGTGAGCTGGTGCTCTCCAACTACTATCTTGAAAAGACCTTTGGCGAGGAACGGTTGTTCATGATTGGCGTGTCGTTGTGCTGGGGTTTGCTCCTCATTGCCGGTATCCTGCTCCTGGGGGTGATCCTATGATCCCCGAACCATTCCTGCCGGTCTTCTATGCGCTGGTGTATGTCCTTGTTGCCCCGCTCCTCGGTGGCCTGATTGTCGGGATCGACCGGAAAGTGACCGCCCGGATGCAGGGACGTGTCGGCCCGCCGATCCTCCAGCCGTTCTACGATGTGGGAAAGCTCTTCGAGAAGGAGAATCCGGTGGTCACGGTGACCCAGAACTTCTATGTTCTGAGTTACCTTGTCTTCATGGTCGTGGCGGGGGCCCTCTTCTTCTCAGGAGGGGACATGCTGCTCGTCATTTTCGCATTCACCCTCTCCCACATTTTCATTGTACTCGGGGCGTACGCATCGTACTCGCCATACAGCCATGTCGGGGCGGAGCGCGAGCTCCTCCAGATCATCGCGTACGAACCGATGATCATCCTGACCGCTGTCGGAATGTACATGGTCACGAAGAGCTTCTTTGTGAGTACGATTGCAGCCTCACCGCTTCCGATCATCTTCTACCTCCCGGGGGTCTTCATCGGGTACCTGATCGTGCTGACCATCAAGCTCCGCAAGTCACCGTTCGATATCTCCACTTCTCATCATGCCCACCAGGAGATCGTCAAGGGTGTGACCACGGATTTTGCCGGCCCCAACTTCGCTAAGATCGAGATCGCCCACTGGTACGAGTATGTCTTCCTGCTGGGGGTCATATGGCTCTTCTTTGCGTGGAACCCGCTCGTTGCGGTTGCAGCGATCCTTGTCGCCTATTTCCTCGAGATCCTTATCGATAACACCTTCTCCCGGGTAAAATGGCAGATGATGCTCCGGACTGCATGGATCGTTGCAGGCACTCTCGGGCTGGTTAATCTTGGAGTGTTATATTACCTCGGGATGGTGGTGGTGCCATGACCTACTTACAAAAATCCCCCTGGATTGTTCACTATAACGCATCATCGTGCAATGGTTGCGATATCGAGATCCTCGCTGCACTGACCCCGGTCTTTGATGTGGAGCGGTTCGGTATTATCAATACCGGCAATCCCAAGCATGCGGATATCCTGTTGTGTACCGGCAGCGTCAACGAGCAGAACAAGGTGCCCTTAAAGAACGTGTACGACCAGATACCGGAACCAAAAGTCGTGGTGGCAATCGGTATCTGTGCCTCATCGGGCGGCATCTTCCGGGAGTGCTATAATGTCTCTGGCGGGATTGACAAAATCATCCCTGTCGACGTCTGGGTTCCCGGATGTGCGGCACGACCGGAATCGATCATCGATGGCGTAGTTACAGCACTGGGGATTCTTGAACAGAAGCGGGCAAAAATGCTCGAGAAAAGCAGCGCAAACAGCAAAAAGGCTGGTGAAGCCGTATGACCAGGGATACACAGACAACCACCAGTATTGATATCGGGAACCTGATCGGCAGCGTGGAGCGGTTCCGGAACGAAGGCTATCGTCTCGTCCAGATAGGCTGCACCAAGGTCGGCGACCTCTACGAGATCAACTACTCCTTTGACAAGGACTATCATTTCGAAAACATCCGCATCACCATTACTACCGACACCGAGATCCCGAGCATTTCCGGTATGTACTGGAACTCGTTCATTTACGAGAACGAGATGCATGACCTCTTCGGCATCCGGGTCCGGGGAATGAACATCGATTTCAAGGGAACCCTGATCCGGACCGCCGTCAAGTTCCCCTTCAGCCAGCCGCCGGTCACCGTGACAAAGGGGGACAAACCATGACGAAGCAGATCATCGTCCCGTTCGGTCCGCAACACCCGGTCCTGCCGGAACCGATCCACCTCGACCTCGTCCTTGAGGACGAGAAGGTCGTGGATGTGATCCCGTCGATCGGGTACATCCACCGGGGCTTCGAAAAGCTCGTCGAGAAGCGGGAATTCACCGAGTATGTTTATATCGCCGAGAGAACCTGCGGGATCTGCAGTTTCATTCATGGGGCAACCTACTGTCAGGGCATCGAACAGATCATGAATATCGATGCGCCCGAGCGTGCACAGTACCTCCGGGTGATCTGGTCCGAATTCTCCCGTCTGCATTCCCACCTCCTCTGGCTGGGGCTTTTCGCGGACTCTTTCGGGTTTGAGAACCTGTTTATGGGAGCCTGGAAGACCCGCGAGCGGGTCCTCGACTTCATGGAGGAGACCACGGGGGGCAGGGTTATTCAGGGCGCGAGCAAGATAGGAGGCGTCCGGCGGGATATCAGCAGCGAAAAGCTGGACGCGATGGTAAAAGACCTGGACAGTCTTGACAGCGAGATGAAGGAACTGACTGATGTCTTCCTGCACGATGACTCGATCCTGCACCGGCTCAGGAATGTTGGTGTTATCTCACGGGAGGATGCCTATCACCTTGGTGCAGTCGGGCCAACAGCTCGCGGGAGCGGGGTTGCCATAGATATGCGAAAGAGCGGGTACGGTGCCTATGACCGGCTCAATGTCCAGGTTGTCACGGACAGCTGCGGGGACTGCTACTCGCGTTGCGCTGTCCGGGCAAAGGAACTCTTCACCTCGACAGACCTCATCAGGCAGGCAGTAAAGAAGATCCCTGAGGGGCCCATTGATGTCAAGGTAACAGGAGCGCCGGACGGGGAGTATTTCATGCGGGCCGAGCAGCCCCGGGGAGAACTGGTCCACTACCTCAAGGGTAACGGCACCAAGTTCCTCGTAAGGTCCCGGATCCGGACCCCCACCCTGACAAATATCCCTCCGCTGCTCAAGATGCTGGGGGGATGCGAGCTTGCCGATGTCCCGGTGATTGTACTATCCATTGACCCCTGTATCAGCTGCACGGAGCGGTGAGGATCATGGCATTTTTCGAGATGGCAAAAACCGCTCTCATGACGGTGCTGCAGAAGCCGGTGACGATCCTGTACCCAGCGCAGGCTGCAAAAAAGACCCCGATCTCCCGCGGACACGTGACGATAGACGAGAGCCGCTGTATCTCCTGCGGCACATGCCAGCGGAAATGTCCTTCACAGGCAATAATCATAATCAAGGAGGCGAAAACATGGCAAATCGACCGGCTCCGGTGCGTTGTCTGCAACTCATGCGTGGACACCTGCCCGGTAAAATGCCTCTTCATGGACACCCAGTACACGGCACCCGTGACTGCACGGAGTGTCCAGATTATTGCGATCACCTACGTGAAACCGCCCAAGCCGGAAAAAAAGGATGAACCAAACCAATAACTCTTTTCTTCCTCTTATGTATGGAAGAATAACCGGTGCCGGTTAAAACAGGATGAATATAAAAACCGGTGAACGATAGTCTTGTTGATCCCCGTTCTCTGTGGGGCACCTCATTCATAATTGTTGTATATATAATAGTGGTATTGAAAGCAATATCCCCGGATTACAAATTACCAAAGGTTTATGTTCTTCTTCACGATATGATGGAATCAGTGAGTATTGAAGGGAAATCACCAGCAATGCAGCTGGATTATCAATAATGTAATCATGAATACCGGCATTCTGCCGCAGAATGGCGGGGACTGCAGGTAATCTCCCGGAAGATTACCATGACTGATTCTTCCTGTTCTGTAAACCAGGTATCATGCGGAATATGGGTCCTTTTTTCACCCGGTATTCTTTCCTGCGCAGGGAACCGGTTACCGATCTGTCAGGAGCACCGGCCCCCGATCTTGTGGCAGAGGAGTACGTGATATCTGATGCCAGGATCCGACCTGATTATCGTCATTGCAATAGGTGTGGCAATCATTGCCACGGCATTGATCGCGGTCGTGCAGAAAAACCTTATCCGTGCAGTTATCGCATTTGCAGTCTCCAGCGTCTGTCTCGCAATCTTGTTTATCCTCCTTGCATCACCGTATGTTGCGGTTCTTGAGCTGGTAGTAGGGAGCGGTCTTGTCGCGGTTCTGTTTCTTGTTGCGCTTGTCCTTGCCGGGGGGGAAGAGGAGAAGGTGCGCGCATGAATGCAAAAAATGTCTGCGCTGTTATCCTTGGAACCGTCTTCCTGATAATTTTTATTGCATTCGTTGTCCCCCACCCACTGGCCTGGCCTGCGGTACCTCTGGTGCCCTCCGGGGTAGGTGCTGCGCTCTGGAAAGGCCGTACCTATGAAGTGCTCCTTCAGGGAATGATCGTCCTTGCGGGTGTCTTATCGATACTCCTGCTGCTGGGCCTGAGGCAGTCGGGGGGGAGGATGCCCCCATGATGCCGGATGAGGGTGTGGTGACCCTGATCGTGGCAGGGGCGCTCTTCGCGACAGGGCTCTATTGCCTGATTGCACGCAGTAATCTGATCAAAATGGTGATGGGCCTCGAACTACTCGGCAAAGGTGTCAGCCTTCTCTTTGTTCTCGGGGGATACCTGTCCGGGGATACAGGGATCTCCCAGGCAGTTGTGTTTACCCTGATCGCGATCGAGGCTGTGGTTGCCGGTCTTGCCCTCGCCTTCGTCATTATAGCAAGGCGCGTCTGGAAAACCTTCGATATTGCTGCGATCTCGTGGCTTTCATCCGGCGGTGAGCGGTGATGAACGTATTCCCGTGGATGCTCGTATGCATTGTCCTCATCCCGTTTGCCGGTACCGGGTTCGTGCTGCTCTTCCACAACCGCCCGGATGCCCGCGAGGCATCCTCGTTTGTTGCGGCACTCCTGACGTTCTTTCTCTGTGCCTTTTCCCTCCCCTCCGCGTTTGCAGCAGAACCCGTGGCAACTGCGGCGCTCCAGATCCTTCCCGGGCTTGATATACAGTTTACCGCAGACGCGCTCGGGCTCCTGTTTGCGACCCTTGCCTCGCTCCTCTGGATCATAACAACGGTCTACAATATCGGGTATATGCGGGGGCTTGCGGAACACTCCCAGACGCGGTATTATGCAGCGTTCGCCCTCACAATCGGGGCAGTGATGGGAGTTGCGCTTTCGTCCAACATATTCTCCCTGTTCGTCTTTTACGAGATACTCGCCATTGCAGCCTATCCCCTTGTGGCGCACAAGGAAACGGCAGAAGCGCTTGCAGCGGGGAGAAAATACCTGATCTATACCCAGTGCGGGGGGGTATCTATCCTTGCCGGTATCATGGCCCTCACTGGCTTGGGAACCACCCTTGACTTTATTCCGGGCGGCAACCCGGGGATTGCCTTCATCGGCCCGCAGTTTGCCCGTCTTGCCTTCATACTGCTCTTTGCAGGCCTCGGCGTAAAAGCTGCACTGGTGCCGCTGCACGGGTGGCTGCCAAGCGCGATGGTCGCCCCGACCCCGGTGAGCGGGCTGTTGCACGCGGTCGCGGTCGTGAACGCCGGGGTTTTCGGTATCCTCCGGCTGATGTGGTACCTCTTCGGTCCCGATCTGGTGACAGCCCTCGACCTCCAGTATGTTGTTATCGGGGCAGCAGTTGTTACCATCGTTGTCGGCTCCCTCCTTGCCCTCCGGCAGGACGACTTCAAGCTGCGGCTTGCGTACTCAACGGTGAGCCAGCTCAGTTACATGGTGCTCGGCGCCGCGGTGCTCCTGCCGGCAGGCATATCCGGGGTCTCCGATGCCGGGAGGGCTGCTGCTGTTATCGGGGCAACGTACGCCTTTACTGCCCATGCGCTCGGCAAGCTGACCATGTTCTTTGTCGCTGGCACGGTTGCAGTCGAGACCGGCAAGACAAAGATCTCCGAGCTGGACGGGATCGGCAGGAAAATGGCCTGGGAGTTTGCTGCATTCACGCTTGCCGTCATGAGCATGGCTGGACTGCCCCCCATGGCGGGGTTCATCGCGAAATGGTACCTGGGTCTGGGAGTCAGCGCCGGGGATCCCGGCCAGTGGTGGATCCTCCTCCTCCTTGTCGGCGCAAGTGTCCTGAACCTGGCCTATTTCCTTCCGGTGATCATCCGGGCGTTTTACCGGCCCGGGGCTTCAGAAACGATCTCTGTCCGCCCCACCCTCCGCGGGCCTGTCGTGGGAACTGCGGCCCTTGCCCTGCTGGCGGGCATCTGGACTATCTACCCGTTCAGCCCGTACGCGCTCTGTGTCCAGGTTGCTGCCAGCGTGACCCACACTGCAGTCCCCGCTCTCGGGACCTTTATCGCGGGTACTGCGATCCCGCCGTTCATCATCTTCCTTGTCGGTGCCCCGCTCGTGCTGGCACTGGGCGGCCGGGCCCGGCAGGCCGGGCTGGTCATTGTTGGCGGCATTGCGCTGCTCGATGTTCTCCTCCTCCCCGGGGGATATTTCGCCGGGCAGGTTGCCGGTGTTATTACTCAATGGAATGTGCCCTTCATGGGGTATACCCTGACTCTCTTGAAAGTTGACAGCCTCTCGTATCTCACCGGGCTCATTTTCGCCATTATCACGTTCTTTGCCATACTCTACGCAGCAGCAGTCGCAGCCCCGAGGCTCCATCTCTATGCCCTCCTCTATGCCGGCGCTTCGCTGGGAGTGGTCTTTGCCGGTGACTGGATCACGCTCCTGATCTTCTGGGAGCTCATGGCAGTGACCTCGACGTTCCTGATCTGGCAGGAGGGCGGGGAGGCGATTGGCGCAGGTTACCGCTACCTCCTCTACCACGGCCTTGGCGGGACGCTCCTCGCAGTCGGGATTGCCCTGCTCTTCATGGGTGGCGGTTCTCCCGTTGTCGGGCCGCTGGCCGGAATTCCCGGTGCAACGTACCAGCTATGGGCGTCGGTGCTGATCGTGCTGGGCATTGGTGTGAACATTGCGTTCATTCCGCTCCATACCTGGCTTCCTGATGCGTACCCCCGGGCGAACTTTGTTGCCAGTGTATTTTTAAGCGTGTATACCACGAAGGCGGCCGTTTATCTCCTCGCCCGGGCTCAGCCCGGGACGGAATTTATTGCTTTCATGGGGGCGTTCATGGCCGTATACGGCGTGGTATTCGCGGTCTTCCAGAACGACATGCGCCGGCTTCTCTCCTACCATATCATCTCCCAGGTAGGCTACATGGTAGCCGGGATCGGGATTCTTGGCTGGCTGGGTGCGGCGGATGCGGTTGGGCAGCTGGGTCTTGATGGCGGCATGGCCCACCTCTTCAACAACCTCCTCTACAAGACCCTCCTCTTCATGGCCATCGGGGTGATCATCTGGAAGACCGGCGAGAATACCATGAGCCGTCTTGGGGGGCTCCAGAAAAAGATGCCGGTCACCGCGATTGCCTTCTGGATTGCAGTCTTCTCAATTGCAGGCGTACCGCTTTTCAATGGGTTTGTCTCCAAGGGTATGGTACTCCTTGCGGCAGAACAGACCAGCATATGGCTGTGGGTGTTGCTGGAAATTGCATCGTTTTTCACCTTCCTCTCATTCCTCAAGCTCGGGTACTTTGCGTTCCTGCGACCGGGGACAAC